>JAGGZG010000313.1 GCA_021162125.1 Anaerolineae bacterium | reverse complement strand
GTGCTTAGATCTACCCAAGCCACGTATTGCTGCTGCACGCACAGCAGCGCTCTCCTCTTGACCATGTAAGATTAGCAGCAACTTCCGAGATATCACCTCTGGAATCTCACTTATTTGGCTGAAGGCACATAGACAGGCATAACGCACGATCTGATCCGTCGAATCCAGTGCTGTCAGTAATTCCTGCACTACGTTTGGCGAATAACTAGCCAAGCGAGCTAAAGCCTTCCCTGCCTCGAGTTGCACCTCTGGGTAGGGATCCCCTATCAAAGCCTGCTGTAAGCTTAACACAACGCTTGATGGTAGTGTTGGGCATCCAAGCCGACCGAGTGCTCTTGCTGCTGATATCCTGACTTCATACTCACCTCTCTCACCTCTGTACTTGTCTTCTTGTTCGTCCCATGGCACTTTTTCCTCAACTCCTTGGATTAGCATACCCGAAAGAGCATCGAGTATTGCATTAGATACAGAAGTCGCCGATCCTAAACCCTCAAGACCTTGGACGGCCAAGTCGCGTATACTCCAATCACTGTGTTTGAGTAACTTCAGAAATTCTTGATCTATTTCAGGCAGTTGGGGCGACAAACGGAGTAATGCTTCAAGGCTATGCCACCGCGCTGGGCCCTGTGATCCTGTCAGCGTGTGCCAGAATATGTCGATAATTTCACGGGATACTATGTCTTTTGTACCGGAAACTAGATATCCGAGAGCTTCAACTATCCAGCTACGCTTATCTTCTAGCCGGATGGAGGTCTCTAGGCTGAATGTCTGGATGAATTGCTCTAAAGTGCTACATTCAGCATTCAAGGCCTTCTTTCTATCTGCAAGTCTCTGCAATATATAATTCCCTGCCCCTCGCTTGAGTTGGATCAGCAATGATCCAATCCGGGCCAGTTGTGTCGAATATACATCACCGTCGTGCACGTGCTGCGTTTCGATCAGACTTAACCAGTTATAGATCTTTGTTAATGACGGTTGCGGAGGAAGGGATTCAATCTCAGATAGAAGTTTTCCGACAATGATGAGCCGAGTCTGAATCTCCAGTAGTTCCTTCAAAAACTCTTCCTGATCCTTGCTGGCCCTTAGTTTGATGCATGCACGTCTTTTCTCATTTTCCTCGTGCACCTTTCTTGATAATAGCGTAGCAACCGCCTCAACTTTTTCTTCCACAATAGTCTGGGACCAAGGCGCCAATAATCTTACCACTCGTTGGAGCACGTTTTTAGGCGTTAAACAATTACTCACCTCGAGTAGTAAGTCCAAGAGGTATTCTTTCTCCCGGCGAGATACCTGTTTACGCAAGTGGTCAAGCATGTCTCTAGCCGCATGAGCGTCATGCCTCTCAGAGTACACTCGGTCTAGCCACTCTGTTTTTGCTACATAGACTTCTTCTTGCACTCTCCTTTCCAGCTCTTCTAACCACTGTCTCTCTTGTCCCACGGCAGTGTAATGGATTTCTGCAATGGCATCCCTGAGTATTTCTCCGAGAGATTCACCCTCTCTCTGGGTCAGCAATCGCTCAAGTTTCCAGTTGCTAGGAGCAATGCGAAATTGCACAGTAGGAAGGCTGGCGGCTATCTTCTTTAGCATGGATTCCATAACAGGCGCTATTTCACTATCTGCTGTATCTGCTGTTTCCCTATATGGATGTAAGTCCTGCTCAAGCCTCACAAGAGTTGTTTTTATGGTTTCTAGTTCTCTTAAGAAGAGAGAGCGGAGCATAGTTGCCTCTGTACCTTTGGCCTGCTCGAGATATTGATAGACATCATCGATCAGAGTCCTTTTTGCTGTAGTGCTCAGATACTCTGCCAGTAGTTGTTCCACTTTTTCCAATTGCTCTTCGAAATAAGTTAGTTCCAGTGCCAACCGCAGACTTTGATACGCAGATTCTTTTGCTTCCCCTTCCATCATGCTTGCCAGTACGTAATTTACGTCATTAGCCAACCTTCTATCAACAAAGAGGATTCTCAGCAGCCGCTCAATGATTTCACATCGCAAGTCACGATCTACCGGAGCACCTTCTGCTAGGCAGCACCCTGCAAAGATCACATCACGGTGAAGAAGCTCCTCAAACAAACTGTTTGTCTCCAATATACCTTCTCGCACCATTTTTGTAACTGCTTGAGTGTTACCTTCTACAACACCTATTTGGGCAACTGAGAGCAGAATAACTTCTCGCCAACGCGGGTCGTGCAGACGAAAACGAACCAATTGGGTCGTGTTTTCTCGATCCATCGCGATCGCTCGCGCTGCGAAATACTCCTGAAAAACCAGGTGCAGAAATCCGTAAGTATCACTACCTCGTTCCACCAGGAGTCCAGTGTGCTGTCGTACATCTTCAATAAACTGTTCTGCCCGCTGCTCGGCTTCCTGTGCTGTAATATCCTGCTCGCCATAGAATTCTTTCAGAAAGAGTGTGATCTCATCTCTCGATGCCATTCCCGTGCGTTTCTCTTCATGCATCCATATTGCTAGAGAGGCAAGTAGTCGAAGCGTCTCTGCTTCATCCATTTCCACTATAGGACGATTGCTCAGAGTACGAGCGATGTTCCAGGAGCCGACCATGGTTTTGGCATATTGTTCGTATACCTTTATCCGGTGATTTGGCAACTGAACGCCTTGAGCATTTAGCAAGGCCAAAATAGTTAACAACAACGGATTGTAAGCAAGCCGCTTCACTCCAGGGGTGTTGTGTATTGCTTCAAGAAGGAGAGTCCCTTCCCTTTCAGCTCTTTTGTGCGCTGCGGGAGTGTCTCTTCGATCCCTGGCAATTTCGAAAGCGACACACCACTTATGAACAAAGTCTTCAATTTCTTTGTCTCGGAAGTCGTGCAGGATATAGTGTGCAAAGGTTCCAGGGAGCTTAGCGTCTTCGTAGCCAACGATACGGCTGGTAATAACAAAACGATTGCCCGTTCCCTGAAATGAATCATAGAAATCCATGATATGCCGTGCCACTTCGCGACGGCGGCCGATCTCTACGATTTCATCCAATCCATCAAACAGAATCAAGGCTTCGCCTGTTTCTAACTTTGATTTGAATAGTGCACCCGACTCAATGCGCAACCCCCGCATCTTGTAATATTGTGGTAGAAAGTCAAACAGGTTTATCTCACTGCCATTCTCAAGCGCATTGCCATAGGCGGCCAAGGGTACCAGTATGGGGAGGCGAGCTTCGTCCATCCCTAGTCTCTCACGCGCCATATCTGCTGCAAATACCACTGCTAGGTATTTAAGAAGAGTTGTCTTTCCAGCCCCAGGATCTCCTAGTACAACGATTCCTCGGTTGGCTTCTAACATTACTTTAATGGTAACAAACTCCGTTAAAGCCTGTCGCTGCTCCCACCAAAGTAGTTCTAATTGCTCTCGTAATTCCCTCTGCTGGTCTGGTCGGAGGTCTTTCTGCTGCAACTGGGCTACAATGTTCTCTCCTTGATATCTCCATAACAGTTCTTGCTTACGCCGAGATTCCTCAGATTGTACGTATAAATTGACGTAAATATCGTCCAAAGGCAACTGAACAAATCTTTCGGATGGAACGATACCCCTAAAATCTAGCCATTTGTAGCTGTCTATCAAGTGTCGGCGATAGATAGTCTCGTTCTCTAAGAGGCGACTCTGTTGAAGTTGTAAGCGCAGACGTTCTGCTCGGACCTTCTGCAACTGTCTTAACCCCTCTTCATGGTCGGGAGCCAGTGCTAGAGCCGCTTCGTATTCTACCACAGCTTGGTCGAGGTCTCCTTTTCCTGCTAGCAAATTGCCTTGTTCCAAATGAGCTTTAATCAGGCCCTCTTGGGCAGCATCAGGGTCGAGGCGGAAAGCCTTCTTGTATTCTGACAGAGCCTCGGCGATGTTGCCCAGTTCTCGGAGCGCCTGTGCTAAACCTAGCTGAGCGCGTGAGTGGTTAGGAGTTACTTCAAGAGCTCGACGGTACTCGGAGATAGCAAACTCTAGTTGGCTAGCGAGGTGGGCTTCGCGGGCGTTCTCGAAATAGCGCGCTGCTCGTGGCTCGAGGAAGTCGATCTCCCGCCGCGCTCGCTCCAGCGAATGTGCTTTCAGTAACCAGCGTCGCACGAGCTCAACTGTAAAACGGTATCCCCTTATAGCCGATTCATTGAGAGTTTCCCATTGTACTAGCGTGTCTATGGTGCTTATCAGTTCTACATTGAGCGAATCCAGGTGGTGTTGTTGAAGTGTTCGGCGAATCTGCTGCAAGTCTACTGAGATTGTGCCTATCTGCTCGGTTGTCGCGGCTATCGCTGAGAGTACAAGACGTTCCAGTGGCCCGAACCCATCCCAGAACCAGGTCAGTCCCCCTGTGCCTCGTTCAATGGCCCAATCTACCACGGCATCCACGTCGGCGGCAGTCACGGTGTTCCGACCTGCGCGCTGCGTGGCATTGAACAGCTCGGAGCAGAGCAGTTGGGTGAGATAGGGATGGCAGTTAGTCCACGCCAGGATGCGTGCCACGGCTGCCTGCTCGTAGCCCAGGATGCCTTTCGCTGGGTCAGTGACCAGGTGCACAGCGTCATCGGTCGCCAGAAATGACACGCGCTTGTAGGGCGCTCCCTTGAACAGGGGCTTGAAGCGCGAGGGCAGCTCCTCCAGGCGGCGGCCCACGACGAATACGAAGACAAGCCGGCGCTGGTCCTGAATCAGGTCCAGCAGATATGGGATGAGTGTTCTGGCTGCTGCACCGGGCGGCGGCGGTTCGTCGCCCAGGACATCGAACTCGTCGAAGAGGAGGAGCAAACGTTTGTCGCCGAGCCTTTCGTACACCCAGGGGAGAAACCGGTCACGGAAGGATGACGGATCGCGGAAAGCAGCCCTCTCCGATTCGGGGAAGTCGAGCGACCGAGCCACCGTGCGGGCCAGCTCGTAGAGAACGTCGGGCAAAGGCTGCCCCGCCTTGCCCATGAGGTCGAAGTACACGGCATGGAAGCCCTCGGGCAGGTGCGCGGGCAGGTGGTGCAGCAGCGAGGTCTTGCCGATCCGCCGCTGGCCAAAGAGGACGATCACGTTCTGGTGTGGGGAGGACAGCGTCTCCCGCACGAAGCGGAACACATCCTCCCGCCCAAAGAACGGCATCTCTGCTGTCAACGCTGGGCCGGCAATGTATGGATTCGTCACCCTGGGCATTGTTCGCCCTCCTGCTGCGATAGCGCGCCCTACTCGCTAATCTCGCTATCCGCTCCTGCCACCATCTTACCATAAACCTGGCCCACCTGCAACACCCAGCCGTGCAGCGAGCGACCCTAACTCCGCCCTACTCCTTCCCCCGGTTTCGGAAACTCAGGCGCAGCGGCGTGCCGGTGAACGGATACCGCGCCCGCAACTGGTTCTCGATGTAACGCTCGTAGGAGAAGTGCACCAGCCGCCGGTCGTTGACGAAGAACACGAAGGTCGGCGGGTCCACCGCGGCCTGGGTGGCATAGAAGAACTTCAGACGCTTGCCCCACTTCGACGGCGGGCGGTGGCGATGAACTGCGTCACGGATGATGCGGTTGAGCTCCGCTGTGGGGATGCGCACCAGGCGCTCTTTTCGCACCTGCAACGCGGTGGGGATCACCTGGTGAACCCGTTTGCCGGTCAGCGCGGAGATAAACAACACCGGCACGTAGTCCAGGAAGCGCAGGTCGCTGCGTACCTGTTTGGTGTACTCAATCATCGTGTAGGTGTCCTTCTCGATGGCGTCCCACTTGTTGACCACCACCACCACGCTTTTGCTCTCCTCCAGGATGTAGCCGGCGATGTGCGCGTCCTGGGCGGTGACTCCCTCCGTGGCGTCAATCAACAGCAGCACCACGTCCGCGCGGTTGATGGCCCGCAGAGCGCGAATCACGCTGTATTTCTCGATCCCGCGCTCGATCCGGCCCCGGCGACGGATGCCCGCCGTGTCAATCAACATCACCGGCGTGCCCTCCCACTCCAGGAACGTGTCAATCGCGTCGCGAGTGGTGCCGGGGATGGGGCTGACGATGGCCCGCTCCTCGCCTAGCAACTTGTTCAGCAGGCTGGATTTGCCCACGTTCGGCCGGCCGACGATGGCGATCTTCACCGCCTCGATCTCCTCCGCTTCCTCCTCGCGCGGGAAAGAGGCCACCACCTGATCCAGCAGGTCGCCGGTGCCCGTGCCGTGTAGCGCCGAGATAGGATACACCTCGCCCAGGCCCAGGGCGTAGAATTCCAGGGCGTGCTGGCGCAGGCGTGCGTTGTCGGCCTTGTTGGCGGCCACGATCACCGGTTTGTGGGTGCGGCGCAAAATCTGGGCCACCTCCTCGTCGGCGGCAGTGAGCCCGTCCTGAACGTCCACCAGAAACACGATCACGTCCGCCTCGTCAATGGCCACCTGCGCCTGGGCGCGTATCTGGCGGATGTATTGCGGCGAGGCCACCGAAAGCGGTGAGACCTCGCTGTCGGGCACCAGCCAACCGTCCTCGGCGCCGAACTCGATCCCGCCGGTATCTACCACGGTGAAGGTGACCCCGGCCCATTCCGCGTCGGCGTACAGCCGGTCACGGGTGGTGCCCGGCGTCTCGTCCACGATGGACAGCCGAGCGCCAACCAGCCGGTTGAAGAGCGCGGATTTACCTACGTTGGGACGGCCCACCAGGGCCACGATTGGTTTAGCCATAGCCTCTCTCTGGGCTTCAGCTGCTATCCAGTGAGATCAATGCACCACCTGCACCGGCACGGCGCAGGGTTCGACGTAGTTGCCGATAGTGTCCACCACCACCAACTGTACCCAGTAGCGCCCCGCCGGCAGCTCCGACGTATCCCACACAGCCAGCAAGCCGTCGGTCACCGGCTGATCATAGCGGGCGACGAACGCCCACTCGGTCGCTTCATCGTTGCGGAACTCGATTTTGTAGTAGTCGAATTTCTCGATGGCGGCCGTACCGTACAGTTCCACCTGGCCCTGTACCACCGCTCCGACCCGAGGCGCGGTCAGGCGGGCCAGCGGATAGGGACAATCGGGCGTGGGCAACGGAGTCGGCGTCGGTATAGGCGTGGGCGTGGGCAGTGTAGGCGTTGGCGTCGGTGTGGGCGTCGGAGTGACCTCCGGCGTGGGGGTGAACGTGGGTAGTGGCCCTCGCGCAATGAGCACCTCGATAGTGGGCGGCAGAACGCTCTCGACCACGATACCTTCCGGCACGAGCACTTTCGGCGTGACTTTATGCGTGCCCTCCTCCAGCCCATACAGATTCAGGATGACCATCACATCCCCGTGACGCAGCGTTTCCAGCTTGGGCAACGGGCCCGAAAGAATCACGTCCACCGTGTCCGGCGAAGAACGGGCCTGATACCCCTCCGCCAGCCCCTGGATAACCAACCCTCGCTGCACGGTCAGGCCACCTTGAATGGCGGTCACGTTGATCTTGACGAGCACTGCCTGCTCGCCCAATACCGATACCCCATTGGGCAGAGCCAGGGGCACCTGCTGGCTGATGTCCTCCTCCGCCCCGCTGATGTCTATCTCTGTGGTTTCCACGTAGCCAGGAATGTTCTTCAGAGCGGTCGGACTGCCGACGATCGTCACTGTGGCCGGCTCCACTGAGACGTTGCTCACCCAATAGCCGGAGCTCACCTGCCCGGTGATCACTGCGCGCACGGCGACCTCCTTGAACCCGTGTTCCTGCTCGATGGGCACGCGCACAGTCGCCGTTGGCGGATCCAGCTGGACCCAACCCACCGCATCGCCATTAGTATCACGCGCGGACAGGTGCACTTCCCGCTCCAACGTGTCTTTCTCGTCGCCACGCAGATAGAGATCGGCCACGGCCCGCTCCACCTGATTTACCATGGACTCCGGCCCGCTCACCTGCACTCTATCCGGGGTAATGGTATGGGCTCGCCGCCTGTATCCCAACGCTGGATTACCCAGGACGTTGACCTCTACCGGGACCCAGCGGTGGACGATCAATTCCAGGCGCACCAGTCGGGTGGACGGGTTAACCTCGATGATGCGCACCGTCCGATCAGCGCACGTGACCTGGATAGGCAAATCATAGCGCCCTGGCGGCAGACCGGCCAGGTCAAGCTTGGCCTCGAATTTAGCGGCGGTCAGGCTGTTCCAACTAGTCTGCGGGGCGCGGATGCGCACCCTCACCTGGTCTGTGGTGTCGCCGTACAGGTACAGATTGTCCGCTTTGTTCACCACCTGTATGGGGATAGGCTCTTTGAACACGTCCTCGATGATCGGGTTCTCCTCGTTGACGGCCACGATCCAGACGATAGTCGCCAGAGCCAGAGCCAGTATCCCTGATCCCAGGTTGTCCATTATTCGACGCCACTTGCGAACCGTCTTCACCGCAATCCTCATCCCCAATTTTGCTAGCCAACACTCTTGTCAGGTGTCCTCAAATTCCTGTTCGATTGTCACTGGTCCTTTCGCTCGCCACGGCGAGTGAGGGCATAGAGGCTCCGTCGGGCTCGCACCAACCATCGCAGCCAGCGGGGACCTAGACTGACCAATTGAGGTTGATAAAACGCGGCCAGGAGTTTGCGCAATCGCCGGCTATCCAGCCGGCGGATGATCCGCCCATTGTGAGCGATGGAGATGATTCCCGTCTCCTCGGAGACGACTATGGCCACCGCGTCGGTCTGTTCCGTCACCCCAATCGCTGCCCGATGCCGCAGCCCCAATTGCCGGTCGGCGATGTGTCCCCCCGCCAGGGGAAGTACACAGGCCGCCGCTACCACCCGATCCTGGCGGATGATCACTGCTCCATCGTGCAAGGCGGTATTCGGAAAGAAAATGGTCTCCAGCAACTCTGCCGAGACCTCAGCGTTAATCTTGACCCCGGTGTCGACATACTCCTGCAACCCCGTCTCGCGCTCCAGTACTATGAGCGCTCCGTGACGGCGCTCGGACAGGCGCTCACAGGCCAGGCAGACCTGGTCGAGCACGCCTTCGATCATCGCCTCCCGGGAGGGCAGGGTGAGCAACGACCCGGTGCGTCCCAGGCGTTCCAGCGCGCGGCGCAATTCGGGCTGAAAGATCACCGGTATGGCCACCAACAGCGCGGGAACGGCATTGCGCACCAGCCAGCTAAATGCCCGTAAGGGGAAAATGCTGGTGATGAGTACCGACAATACCACCAGAATGAGCACGCCACGCAACAGTTGCACAGCCTGCGTGCCGCGCACGAGAAACAGCAGCCAATAAAAGATCAGCGCCACCAGCAGGATATCAACAACGCTCAGCCAGTCCAAGCGCTGAAAAATCCAGGTTACATCCAACGATCAGCCTCCACCGATATGGCAGTACAAGGTAGGGCGGGGCCACGCCCCGCCGAAATTGCCCGGGCAGGACAAAATGCCATCTTGCCCTACGATGGGCAGGCGTCGGGCCGTGGGCCCGACCTATGGGTGTTCTCCCCCGGCTCAGGCACGGATTTGGGCCAAAAGTTTTCGATACGCCTCCGGGTTGGGGGGCTCCAGCGCGATGATGGCCTGGATGGTACGCGCTGCCTGGGCCTTGAGCCCCACGTCAAGTTGCTTTTTGCCCAGGGCATCCAGCACGGCGATGGCCTCAGCTTTCTTCCCTTGTCGAACATAGGCCTGGGCCAAGCGCTGGCGGAGGGCCAGTTCGTCGGGCCGCAGCGCGATGGTGTTTTCCAACGCGGCCAGAACCTTATCCGGCTTGCCTTGCTCCTGATAAAGAGCGATCAGCTCATCCATTTCGCTCAATGCCTTCTGACGCTCCTTGAGTTTGAAGTACAAATCCACCAGGTAGATACGCGCCCTCTCGTCCTGCGGAGCTATACTTTTGATCTGCTCGTAGACCCGGGCGGCCTGCCGCCAGTTCAGGCGTTGCATCTCGATGTCACCAATGTGGTGCAATATCTGAGCCTGCCACCCCCGCTCCGGGCTGCCCCTAGGGGCCAGCCGCAGAGCCTCGTTGTACTTCTCCAGCGCCTTGTTCACCTGGGCCAGTTGATAGTAAGCGTCGGACATGGCCATGTAATGTTCCAGGGCCTGGTCAATCTGCCCGTGGCTGACCAGCAGATCGATGAGCCTGGCCCGCACGCTCACGTCCATAGGCGTCAGGCGCAGGATTTTTTTGTAGACCCTGATGGCTTGCTGAAAATCACCGCGCGTCTGATACACATCGGCCACGGTGAGGTATTTGGCAGCCGCTACCTCGATGCGGTTCTCGTGCAGCAATATCTCGGCCAGGCGCATGTGCAGGGGCAGGTAGAACGGGGCACGCTGAATGGCCCAGAAGCACTCTTCCATGGCCGTGAACAACATATTGCGCCTGAGGTATTCCTGGGTGATGCTCATCGCGCTCAGGATCTCCTCGGAACCGGGCACACCGAGCATCTCCACCAGGCTCATCGTCATCCCCTCCTCGGTGACGCTATCCAGACGACGACGGGCCTCTATCACTTTGTCCTTCCAGCCCTTGCTGCTCAGAAATTCGACCAGGGCATTGGCGAAATGTTCAGCCTCTTCTGGACTACCCTTGGCTACGAACCCGCTGGTCAGGCTTTCGTAGACCTGGATGAGGTCATCCACCTGATCGCGCTGCACCGTCTGCAGGTCCACGATCTTGAGCACCTCGATGAAATGCTCCAGGGCCTCGTCAATTTTGCCCTGCGCTCGATAGCATTGTCCCAGAGCGAAGCGAGCACCCAGGGCGTAGTCCGGATCGTGCATCGCCTCCGCCAGGTGGACGATAGCCTCGTCGAAGCGCATCTTCTCCTGGTAGAGCAGGCCCAGGTTGAAGTGAGCGGCGGGGGTGTTTACCCCGCCCTCAATCGCCCGCCGGTAGGCGTCAATGGCTTCTTCGACCCGGCCGTGCATCTGGTGATCAATAGCCTGCCCGATGAGGGCGTCGAGCTGTGCTTTGCTCATCTCCGCCTCGGCCAGCGCGCGCCGGCCGCCACGGGTGAAATCGCTCAGTTCGGCAGACGGAATTTCCTCCTCCTCCACTTCCTCGAAGAACGCCTCTGCCAACTCCGACAGAGCGCGCTGCCGGGCCTGATCGGCAGGGCTGGTACTGCTCTCCCCCTCCTCGGCGGTGGATACGGCCATCTCCTCTTCGAAGAGTGTCTCTTCCTTGGCCGGCACTCCGGTGTCCAATTGCACCCGGATGGGCTGATTGTGCTCCAGGTCGTGGAGAGCTCTTTTCGCCTCGGCGTTGCGCGCGTCCAGTTTCAGGGCGGACTGGCATTGCTCCCTGGCCTGCTCTATCTCCCCTTGCCTCTGATGCAGGGCGGCCAGGATGATGAACTCGCGGACAGCCTGCTCCGTCTGGCCTTGTCCGGCATAAGCTTTGGCCAGGCTCTGATGTGCCTGCAAATGTCCAGGGAACAGGCGCACGACTTGTTGCCAGCACTCGATGGCTTGCTCAACTGAGCGTTGGCGGAGGTGAGCCTCGGCGGCCATCATGTAGACTGCTGCCGCATCATTCTTGCGCTTCATCCGGTCCAGCACATCCGCCATGCGGTTCAAAATCGCCGGGTCGCCGGGGGAGAGTTTGGCCGCCCGCTGATACACGCTCAGCGCCTTGCTCAACTGTCCCATTTCGAGGAGTGCCAGGCCGATCCCGCTGAGGGCCACTACGTCATCTGGGAATTCGGTGAGGGCTTTCATGTACTCGCCGATGGCCTTGCCCCATTGCCGGTCCCAGGCGTAATCAGCTGCTCGCTGCATGGCCTGTTCGAAGACCTGTCGGTTACCAGCCACGACGCACCTCCTGTTATACTGAGCGAGTACGAAAAGCGCGAAGACACGTCATCGTTGTTTGAGGAACCTGGTGGGCGATTGGACGTGTTGCGTGTTGCGTGCTACGTAAAAACCGCTCACAATAAAACACAACTCGTGACATGTGCCCATCTCGCCCCTTTTCACAAAATCTAACCGCGTCCAGATTGATTACTTGACCAGCAAACTGACGAGTATCGCTTTCTGCGCGTGCATCCGGTTCTCGGCCTGATCGAAGAGTACGGAATGGGGTCCGTCAGCGACCTCGTCGGTGATTTCCTGTCCCCGGTGGGCCGGCAAACAGTGCATGACGATGACCTCCGGCCTGGCCTGGGCTACCAGCTCGCCGTTGACCTGGTAGGGTGGAAAAACCTTTAGCCGCTGTTCGGCTTCCGCTTCCTGGCCCATGCTGGTCCACACGTCGGTGTAAATCACGTCGGCGTCGCGCACTGCCTGGCGAGGATCGTTGGTGATGACCACCTCGCTCCCGCTTTCGGTGGCGAACGTCCGCGCCAGGCGCACCACTGCCGGGTGCGGCTCGTAGCCCGTCGGCGTTGCCACGGTGATGTGCATCCCGGTCTTGCTTGCCCCCAGGAGCAGGGAGTGGGCCACGTTGTTGCCGTCGCCCACGTAGGCCAGCTTGAGGCCAGTCAGTTTATCGTAGCGCTCGTATATCGTCAACAGGTCGGCCATCCCCTGGCAGGGGTGGTTGAAGTCCGAGAGGCCGTTGATCACCGGCACTCGTGAGTACGCGGCGAGTTCCTCCACGTCGCGGTGGGCGAACACGCGGGCCATGATGGCATCCACGTAGCGGGAGAGCACCCGCGCCACATCAGCAACACTCTCCCGTTTGCCCAGTTGGATTTCGTTCGGGGAGAGGTAGAGGGCCCGGCCGCCTAGCTGGATCATCGCCATGTCGAACGAGACGCGGGTGCGCAGGCTCGGTTTCTGGAAGACCATCCCCAGCGTTTTGCCCCGCAGCAGCGGCTCGTTCTCACCAGTTTTCTGTCGCTCGTCCTTTAACGCGCGGGCCTTATCCAGTATTGCCCATACCTCGTCTGATGACAGATCGGCGATGCTCAGAAAGTGTCTCATGAGTTCCTCCTCGAGTATACGTGTTGCGTGTTACGTGGTGCGCGATGGGACGGAACACGCAACACGGCTTATTGGTAGGTAACGAGATGCATAAACAGGGATCTGTTTTTTACTCTTCTCAAATGTGCCCGGTATAAGTATACCACAAGAACGGCCAGAGCAAAAACACCCCTTCATCTCGAATCGAAGAGGCGCTGGCGTGCGCACGTGATTTGTATTGCGTATCCATTTGAGGGAAAGTGGCCCTACGTTACGCGCAATACGCAACACGGCCTGGTAGCGCGGCACGCTCGTCACTGAGAAACGACTGCTCTCGTGTTCTCATCGTCGCTTGCTTAATGTATTTCCTCCATCTCCAGCCAGTTCTTGCCGACTTTCATGTCCACTTTGAGCGGCGCGTCGAGTTGGTAGGCTCCTTCCATGATGTCTCGCACCAGGGGGGCCACCGTCCGCACTTCGTCCTCCGGCACCTCCAGCACCAGCTCGTCGTGGACCTGGAGGATCATCCCTGCTCCCAGACCGCGCTCACGCAACGCCCGGTGCAGGCGTACCATCGCGATTTTGATGATGTCCGCTGCCGTGCCCTGGATTGGGGTGTTGATGGCCATGCGCTCGGCGGCGGCTCGTACGCCGGCGTGGACTTTCGAGTCGCTCTTCAGCTCTGGAAAGTAGCGGCGGCGGCCCAGCAGGGTCTCCACGTATCCCAGTTCGGCGGCTCGGCGACGGGCTTCGTCCAGGTAGGCTTTTACCCTGGGGAAGCGGGCGAAGTAGTTGGCAATGAACTTGTTCCCCTCCTCGGGGGTAAGCTCGGTTTGCTGGGAAAGCCCGTAGCCAGTCACACCGTATAAAATGGCAAAGTTTGTGGTCTTGGCCACGCGGCGCATGGCGGGAGTGACCTGGGAGAGGGGCACGTCGTAGAGGGCGGCGGCGGTGGTGGAGTGGATGTCCTCACCACGGCGGAACGCTTCCAGCAAGACCGGGTCCTGGGAGATGTGGGCCAGGATGCGCAGCTCAACCTGGGAGTAGTCCGCTGCCAGGAGCAGGTGTCCCTCGTCGGCGATGAAAGCCCGTCGCACCTTGCGCCCCATTTCCGTGCGAATGGGGATGTTCTGCAAATTCGGCTCGCTGGACGAGAGCCGTCCGGTCACTGTGCCCGTCTGGTTGTACGAGGTGTGCACCCGCCCGGTGTCGGGGTTCACCAGCGCGGCCAGGGCTTCCACGTAGGTGGAACGCAATTTGGAGAGCTGGCGGTGCTCCAGCAGGAGATCAATGATCGGATGTTTGCCCCGCAATTTTTCCAGTACGCTGGCTGCGGTGGAGTAATGACCGGACTTTGTCTTGGGCACTCCTTTCGTCGGAAGGCCCAGCGTGTGGAACAGGGCCTTGCTGAGCTGTTGGGTGGAGCCGATGTTGAAATTGTACCCCACCATGTTCTGAATCTCCCGTTCCAGGGCGGCCAGTCGCTTCTGAAGCTCGGCGGACATCTCGTGCAAGTACTCCACGTCGAGCTTGATGCCCCGCATCTCCATCGCGGCCAGCACACCGACCAGCGGCATCTCAATTTCGGTGAAGAGCTTCCACAGAGCGCGGGCCCGCAGCTCCGGCTCCAGCACGTCCACCAGACGGTGGGTCATGTCCACGTCGGCGGCGGCGTAAGGGGCCACCTGCTCCACGGGCACGCGATCCATCGTCGTTTGCTTTTTGCCCTTGCCGATGAGATCGCTGATGGGAGTCATGTCCACCCCCAGGCGGGCCCAGGCCAGATTTTTCAAGCCCAGGTCACGGCTGGTCGGGTTAACCAGCCACTCGGCGATCATGGTGTCGAAGGTCAGGTCTGGGATGGGCAGGCCGTGACGGGCCAGCACGGTGATGTCGTACTTGCCGTTGTGAGCGTACCTGGCGACGTTCGGGGTGGTAAAGATGGGCTTGAGCTTGTTCAGGACGGTGTCCAGGGGGAGTTGATTGCCGGTCGCTGCCCGGTGCCCCACGGGGATGTAGTCTCCTTTGCCCGGCTCATCCGTCAGGGCAATGCCCACCAGTTCAGCCTGCATGGCGTTGGTGCTGGTGGTCTCCACGTCGAAAGTCACCGCCCGCGCCCGGCGCAGCCGCTTCACCAGCGCGTCCAGGGCGGGCTCGGTGTCTATGACCTGGTGCCTGGTGAGGATGGTGTGCTCGCGGGGTGTGGTGGCCTCTTTCTCGAACAATGAGAGTTGCTGGGGTGAGCCGCTCACCTCGCCACCGGGCAGGCGATCCATCAGGGTGCGGAACTCCAACTCGCGGAAGATTTCCTTCAGCCGTTCCTTATCGAAAGACCCGAAGCGACTGGCTTCCAGGTCGAGGGAGACGGGTGCGTCGGTGACAATAGTCGCCAGGTGTTTGCTCAAGAGCGCTGCGTCGCGGGCTTTGGCCAGTGCCTCGCGAAATCGCGCTGGCTTTATCTCGTCCAGGTGTTGGTAGATGTTCTCGACACTGCCGTACTTCTGCAACAGGGCCGTCGCCGTCTTTTTGCCCACCCCGCGCACGCCGGGGATGTTGTCGCTCGGATCGCCGACGATGGCTTTGTAATCCACGAGCTGCGCGGGCTTGAGGCCGTATCGTTTCTGGATGCCCTGCTCGTCGTAGACCACCGTGTCGGAGAAGCGGCGGTGGGGAGTGAGGACGCGGGTGTGTTCATCAATGAGCTGAAAAGTGTCTGTATCGCCGGTGACGATCAGGGTCTCCAGTCCCTGTGCCGCTGCCTGGCGGGAGAGGGTGCCCAGTACATCGTCGGCCTCATAGCCCGGCACCTCGACTATCGGGATGTTGAGCGCTTCGAGTATCTCGCGGATGCGCTCGAACTGGTGGTGCAGCTCCTCGGGCATTTTGCGGCGGTGGGCCTTGTACTCGGGGTATTCCTCGTGGCGGAAAGTGCGCCCCACGTCGAAGGCCACGATGACGTAGTCCGGTTGTTCGTCGCGCAGCACGTTGAGCAGCATCGAGGTAAATCCATAGGTAGCGTTGGTCAATTCGCCGCTTTTCGTGCTCAACGTGGGCGGCAGGGCGTGAAAGGCGCGGTAGGCCAGTGCGTGGCCGTCAATCAGTACCAGCTTTTTCTTTTCGGGCATTGTCCCCTCTCCGTTACTCGCTGATCCGGTGGGTTTCAGGTGCGACGCACCCAGCCCTATTTTACCACCTTGCGAATGAAAGTCAACCCTTGACAGCGAATTTAGTTTGCGGTACGATGAAGCTGCAACGTAGACCTTTGAACACATTGAGGCAAAAGTCTCACTTGCGCTCGTCACTAGCGCGAGCCACTGACGAGGCCGGACGACAGGGATTCGATTCGTGGCATTTCCGCATCGGCCAGCTACCATTAGGATGAACATTTGCACAGCCTTGACCTCTGACTCGTGATATTCCTGGTACTGGCCGCAGCGGGGGCAGCAGTAAGGCGGGCAGGTGCGCACGGGTGCGGACTCATCGGCGCGGCTGGAGCTGCGCGAGGGCCCGATGCGCCTCCGCTGGATCTACTGTAAACAAACACGACGGGCAGCAACAGGCGTCACCCGTCGTGTTGTTTTTGTGCGTAACCAGATGATCGCCGGTAGACCCCGGCGTGATGGGTCAGGCGTAGATCATGCCTCCCGCCCTGACTGCACAGCGCCCCATCACTTCCGTTCTTCCCGCCGGCACTCGGCACAGTGGCCTACCAGATCCAGGTGAATCGCTGCGATCTCAAAACCATACTTTTCACCCAAATCGCGCATCAATTGCTCGCTGAAGGGGCACTCGAACTCGACGACCTTGCCGCAGTCCTGGCAGATGAGATGGTGGTGTCCTTTCTCGCCCCTCAATTCGTAGTGGTGGTGCTCCTCGCCGAGGTGGAGTTCCTCAATCACTCCCGCTTCTTTGAGCACGTTGATGGTGCGATAGACGGTGGACAGGCTCAGGCGGGGGGCTTTTTGTTTGGCCAGGCGATAGATTTCGTCAGCATCGAGGTGCCCGCCGCTCTCTCGGATGACCTTCAAGATGAGCACCCGCTGTGGGGTGATGCGCTTTCCGGCCCGGCGTAAAATTTTCCTGTCAGACTCATTCACGTCTCCACCCTCACCTACCCGTGGTCCCCTTCTCCGTCAATGTCCACACCTGTCCCCCCTGGCTTATTGCGCACGTGCCGTTCAGTGAACAGTTCGCGCAATGCCTCTCACAGTCCGTACCCACGCGCTTGAGATATCCCATCCGCTCCAGGTCCATCAGCATCTGTTCTAACAAACTCTCGCTCACGCCCAGCTCGCGGCACAGGTCAGCGTAACTGTGTACTCCTCCCGTTGTCACCTTTTCGAGCAAAGTCCGCAGCATCATAGCCTCCTCAGCCGTCTAGCCACCCAACCACCCGGCCACCTGATACACCAATATCCCCACCCCGAACGATACCACTAATAGCAGAACCACGTTGAATAGCGTCCAGCGCACCGAGCGCGTCTCCTGCCACATCGCGGCCACTGTCGCCACGCAGGGTACGAATAACATCTGCACCACCAGGAAAGCCAGTGCAGCCGCAGGGGTCAACGTGCCGCTCAACCGCTCCGCCAGTTTAGTTTCTTCATTATCTGCGCCGTACAGAACGCCCATCGTAGCCAGCGAGTTTTCTTTGGCGATGAAGCTGGTCAACAGGGCGACGATCATCCTCCAGCTCATGCCCATCAGCGCGCCCACCGGCTCTAGCAACCGGCCAAACTGAGCTAAGAAACTGGTCTCCACATCACCACCCGGCCAGTACGACAGCGCCCACACAATCACCGCCATGACCAGGATCAGCGTGCCGGCCTTCTTGAGAAAGGCCAGGCAGCGCTGCCAGACCAGCAGAGCGATAGTGCGCCAGTTGGGGACGTGATATAGCGGCAGTTCCATGATGAAAGCTGCCAGCTCGCCCTGGAAAGCGATCTTGTTGATGAGGATGCCCAGCACGGCTAGCACTGTCAGGCTCAGCCCAATCAATCCCCAGGAGACGAGTGTGGCTGCCTGGCCGAAGAAGATGGGAGCCAGGAACGTGACCACCACCATGCGCGCCGTACAGGGCACCAGCGGCGCGATCATGATAGTCAACAATCGGGCACGTTGTGATTCGATCACCCGGGCGCCCATGATGGCCGGCACGTTGCAGCCAAAACCCAGAAATAGCGGCAGGAAGCTCTTGCCGTGCAGGCCCATCAAGTGCATAAAACGGTCCATCGCGTAGGCCGCGCGGGCCATGTAGCCAATATCCTCTAGCAGACCCATCGTGGCGAAAAAAATGACCAGGATGGGCAGAAAAGTGATCACCGTGCCCACGCCGCCTATGATACCGTCCATTACTAATCCTCTGACCCACGTCGGTGCGCTCGCCAGCAGTGCACCCATCCAGTTCGCTGCTGTGCCCACCACGTAGACATCCAACAGGTTTTGCAACGGCGCTCCCACAGTGTAAGTCAACCAGAACACCATGCCCAGAATGCCAGCCAGGATGAACATACCCCAAAAGGGATGTGTCGCCCAGCGATCCAGCTTATCGGTGCGGGTAATCTGTCCGGCCTTAGGACGGGTCACAGCTGCGCGCACCATGCGCCTGATCCAATCGTAGCGCCCGCCGGCCACGTCAATGATGGCATCCTCGTGGGCCATCAGAATGGCGTGCACCTGCTCCCACACATCGTCCGGGGTACAGGCGCGCATCATCTCTGTGATTTCGCTGTCGCCCTCCAGCAGCTTGAGCGCTACCCAGCTTTTGGGGTAAGGTTCTGGCACGTAAGAATCAATCAACGCCTCGATTTCTTCCAGCACCGCGCGGTGATCGGCGCGGATCTCCGGCAGCCGGGGATGGTATTTCACCCGACCGTGAGCGACGTCATCAATTGCCTGTATTAACTCGCGGACCCCCTGGTTCTTAGTGGCTACCATTGGAATCACCGGCACGCCCAGCGCCGCTTCCAATACGTGCGGCTCGATGCGCATCCCCTCTTGTTCGGCCACGTCCATCATATTCAACGCGATGACTACCGGCGCGGGCAGAGGCAACAACTCGGCTACCAGATACAGGCTGCGCTCCAGGATTGCCGCGTCCAGCAGGGCGACCACCACGTCCGGCCGCTCTTTGATGATGAAATTGCGGGCGATGACCTCCTCCGGCGAGTTGGCCGACAGACTGTACGTACCTGGCAGGTCCACCAACTTGAACCGGGTGCCATTGTACATAAACGTGCCTGTCTTCTGTTCGATGGTCTTGCCCGGCCAGTTGCCTACGTGTTGGTTCATCCCTGTTAACAGATTGAACACTGTAGATTTGCCCACGTTGGGCTGCCCGGCCAGAGCCAGGGTGATGAGACCTTCTTTCGTCATTCAAACTCGCCTTTCCATCTATCGCCAATTACCAGCGGGCATGGTGCTCCTCGGCGAAACCAATCGCATCGTGCAAATGGAGCACCTCTCCAGCGTCGCTGACCAGCGTCCCGCTGTAGCGGCCGAACATCTGATGAACCTCGCTGTAGATCAGCAGCAGGTTGCTTCGCGCCACCCGTTCTTTGAAAGGGACGAACTCCAGATTCAGACGTCCATCCGAAGATGTCATCCGCCAAGGACGCATGAAATCGGTGGAGTCGTAGTCGAAAGTGATTTCTTCCAGTTTGTGAATGCGGCCGTTTAGGACGAAAGCGTTCTCCGTTGCTGCGCTAGTGTCGCCGAAGCCGCACCCCATGTTCAGTCCCAGCGTCCGCCCATCTTCCAAGAACACCGAGGTGCTGGCCCAGATCCAGAAGCTCTGGTACTCCCAGACTCCACGTCCCCAGTCCATATTCCCCAGGCTGTCGGTCGGCTTCAGGTCAAAGCGACGGTCGCCGCGACTGATCCATCCCTCTGCAGGCAGACAATTCATCTTGCGATTGTAGTAGAATCGGCGGCCCTGGATGGGGATGACGATCACCATAGATTCGTGGTTGGGGGGACAGCGTAGAGCGAAGTCGGCGGCGATGCCCTCACCCCGATTAAAGGCCGGCCAGTTCACCTGCACCCGCCGTATATCTTCCTCCGGCCGGAAGGCGACGCGAACCCGGCCGTTGTCGAAGTAACTGCCGCCCCGGTCGCTGTTGCGTGGTAGGTGGATTCCCCGCCCCAGGGGAACCAGCAAAGTCTCCTCGTGCAGCTCACCGCCAGCGAAATCCAGCACGTAGACGAAGACCGACCCCACATATCCCAGGTGGGCCAGGGTGGCGGAGAAGAAGAAATCCGGTGTGGTGACGCCGTAATAATCCCAGCGCTTGATGCGCAGGGCTTGCAAGGGACGAAAATTGTAGAAACGGGCATTCTCCAGGTTGCAGTCCAGGTAAGGCTGTCGAGCCCAGCCAACCTGTACCAGGTCTCCCCTTTTGTCGAGCAAAGGAGAAGAATTGGTGATTTCCCTTTGCATGGTGTCCTCCTTTTGCGCAGCTTCGTTTGACTACAGGCCTGTAGACCGGCGGGCCACTCGCACTCTGCTGGCCTCCCTGCGCCCCAGCGCGATGCGCGTATTGCGGATGCTGACGATCAGTGGACCGTGGCTGAAGTTCTGTATCATGCGCACCTCCGTGCCCGGGGTAAAACCCAACGCTGCAAGTCGACCCACAAACCTGCGCCCGCCCGTCAGACCGTGCACAATGCCCACCTCACCCGGTTTCAGCATGCTCAAATGTATCATCCCTTCCTGCTTAGCTGTCGGCGGAGGGGCACCTTTGTCGTATTCGCGCACCTTGCCAAGAATCAATTCCACCTGCTGGTCGTAGTCAAACGGCGGCCCGGCGTATACGATCTCCACCTCTGGATGTCGCTTCTGCGCCGTAGCCACCGCGTCTGGAACATCTACCTCGATCTCAGGGCCGCCTGGAGTGAACATCGTGGGTACAACGATCACCCGTTCCGCGCCCTGGGCAATTGCCCGTTCGATAGCTTCCTCCACGGTGGGGTGAGCGAATTCGTCGTAACCTACCTCGGTGATCTGATACCCGCCGCGTCGTCGTACACCTATGACCAGTTTCTCGGCCTCGGAGGTAAGGGGATCGGATTGCGGGGTGCGTGGCCAACTCTTGAGTTCGGCGGTGATACGCCGCTTCAATTCTTGCAGCTTCTCCCAGCGTTCCCGATTTTGCTCAATCCAATCCTGCGGCGGCGCACCGTGCGCGGCCAGCACGATGCCGACCTTGCCTCTGTCACGTTCTTCGTCCACTTTTGTCCTCCGCTCCTCTCTAGGCGTGTTGTGCGATGGCATACGGCTTCATGATTATACTGAACACAGCGTGGTTTCGTGAAAATGGGGCAGGGCTGATAGATGCTTCCAACGCCGAGCGCGTGTTGTGCGCTACGGAAAGATTTGCGCCAGCATCATCTCAGGACAAGGAGGCCATGGCTGCGTACCCGGGCTGCTTTTGTCGAACTCGCTTCATTCACTTCGTTGAGGGCTTTCATCCGCAATTGCGAATAATTCGCAATTGCGCTATTCTACACCCTTTTCAGTTCTCTGTCAAGTGCACTTGCGCAGGGAGATAGAGCAGAGGGAGGTAGGAGCAGATAGACAAAATCGCAGCATTTTGGGGACGTATGCCCCTACAAGAGGCCACAACCTCGATCATTGTGGGTCACTGAAATCAGAGGAGGTGCTTCCTCAGCGCAGGTCCGCATCCAGCCGCAAGTCATTGAGCACGCGATGCAAGGAGGTCATGTCGTCGAAGGAGAGGTACACAGTCTGCGGGGGCAAGGCTTCCGTCTGGTAGGTCACCCGCAGCGCAGGCCGGGGGCGCATTCCGAAGTGGATTTCTCCCGTTTGGACCGCGCGTATCATCCCTGGCCGGAAGAACACGTACCACCATCCCACCTCGTCTCGCGGTGAGGTGGCGACCAGCAAAAAACGGGTGTGTGGAATGCGCACCATGAGGATATGCTCCCGCGTCTCCACCGTTGAGAAATAAGCCTGCGCCTCGACGAAGTAGCGCCGTTTGCCGCCCACCTCGAAGTATCCGGTAGCCCGGCCAGCGATTTTCTCGTCCACTTGCAGTGGCTCGACCTGGAGAGGGGCGAACTGCTTGGCGCGGAAAACGATGTACCCTGTCTGTCCGGTGAGCCATACGGCTGTGGCCAATGCCAGAGCGACGAGGGTACTCCCCACGGCCCACTGCCATGCCAGCAGGCGCGTAATGGCTGCAATCAAGGTCATGGCGGCCAGGATCAGTGGTGCGTGGCCCACGGGTATGGGGCCGGTCCGGTGCCGGTGTAGATAGTAGCCTGTCTTTAGGATGATGCCAATTACACTCAAGGTCCTTCTTACCCTCCTGTAGGCGTCGGCGTGAGACTTTGGCGAGCCCTGGGCCTGAGACTGGGCCGAACCCACAGGCTTGCAGTTTCGATGTGATACGTCTGGGGGAACATGTCTACCGGCTGCACCCGGACGAGGCGATAACCGGCGTCACTTAACTTGCGGGCATCGCGGGCCAGGGTGGCCGGATCGCAGGAGACGTACGCGATGCGCTCCGGCCTCAGGTCTATCAGTGCCTGTAATGCCTCTGGCCGGCAGCCCTGGCGCGGAGGATCGAGCACGGCAGCGTCCACTGCGAGATCCAGGTTGGGGAGAATGTCCTCCACCTGCCCCTCGATAAACTTCACGTTAAAAAGCCCCTGCGCGTTCAAACGGGCGTCAGCTATGGCGTAGGGGTTTTCCTCTACACCGATGACCTGCCCAGCCTGGCTGGCCAGGCTTAGGGCGAAAGTGCCCACGCCGCAATAGGCATCCAGCAGAACTTCGTGCCCCGTCAGTTGTAGGAACGCAGCTACGGTCTTTACCAATTGTTCCGCCTGAGCGGTGTTCACCTGGAAAAAGGAGGGCGCGGACACCCGGAACTGACGGCCGTCCAATACCTCAACTAAGTAGTTGCGACCGACGAGGTTGACCGGCGTGCCGTCTTTGAGCAGGAGCACACAGGAGACGGGCATGTCCACTTCGATTCCAGGAGGTTCGTCATTCACCGTCTCAAATATCAGCATGGTCTCGCCTGTGCGCACCCCGGCGCGCAAGGATAGCCGCTCCAGTTCGGGGAGCGCCAAGTCGAGCGCGGAGAACAGGTCAGCCAGCAGCGGGTGGAGCAGAAGACATGTAGTGATAGGTACCACACGTTTGCTGCGTGCTGCTTTGAAACCCAGACGGCCATCGGGGCCTGGTGTAAACTGCGCGTGGTTGCGATAGCGCCAGACGTCCGGGCTGGCCAGTGTGGGCTCAACTGTCGCCTCCTGCAATCCACCCAGGTGGTGTAGTTGCTCGCCCACGATGACCCTTTTGTACACCAATTGGGCCTCGTAATCCATGTGTTGCCACTGACATCCTCCACATATTCCAAAGTAAGGGCAGGGCGGTTCCGTCCGGTGGGGCGAGGGGCGTAGCACCTCAACAAGGCGGGCCCGGGCCCAACGGCCTCTATCCTCGGTGATCTCAACCCGCACCTTCTCGTCAGGAATGCCATAGGGCACGAATATCACCCGCCCCTCGTGACGGCCCAATGCATCACCGCCGTGAGCAATACCCGTTAGCTCTAGCTCCAACATTCTCACCAGTCCTTTACTCAACCTCTACTCGAAATTCACGCCACTTTTACGCAAAGATATTGAAAAATAACCGGTTCTGGTGTATAATAACAACAGCTACTAAGATTCTTTCACAGCTTAGAACGACGGAAGGAGGTGAATACTGATGATGTACCTGCCACGCGAGGAAGGCCAGGGTATGGTTGAGTACGCCTTGATCCTGGTTCTGGTCGCTATCGTGGTGATCGTCATCCTGCGGTTGCTTGGGCCCGCCATCGCTGACGTGTTCAGCAATATCATGGAGGCTATCTAGCTGCAGACCGATTTTTCCCCAATTGATTCCAAGCGATAGTGAACCAATTCATTACCGTAGAGCCCCGCAAGGGGCTCTACGCGTTTTTGGTGTAGTGTAGGCATTGTAGCGTAGATACCCCGCCCCGTCAAGTGCCCTCCGCATAGTGCATAGAAAGGGCTGTTCCCAGGTTTGTGCCCCGGGGACAGCCCTTTTACGTCTGCATAGGCTTATGGGGTACTTTAGACCCAGCCGCGCAGTTTGCAGGCCTCGGCTACCCGGCTGACGGACACCAGGTAGGCGGCGGTGCGATTGTGGACTTTGTACTGCTGAGCCATCTCGCGCACGGCGTGGAAAGCGGCGGTCATTTTCTTATCTAACCGCTCGTAGACCTCCTCCGCCGTCCAGTAGTAATCGTAGGCGTTTTGCACTTGCTCGAAGTAAGACACGGTCACTCCGCCGGCGTTGCACAGGAAGTCGGGGATGACGAAAACCCCGTTCTTGTAGAGTGTCTCGTCCGCATCGGGGGTGGTGGGGCCGTTAGCCAGCTCCGCCAGAATCCTGGCTTTGACGTTGCCTGCATTCCACGCGCCAATCTGATTCTCCAGCGCAGCGGGGATGAGCAGTGTCACGTCCAGTTCCAGCAACTCCGCGTTGGTGATGTTCTTCGCGCCGGGAAAATCCTTGACCGCGCCTGTCTTCTTCTTGTGAGCGGACACCGCCTCGAAGTCCAGACCCTGGGGATTGTAGATACCACCTTTGGAGTCGGACACGGCGACTACTTTGCAGCCGAACATCTCGGTGACGAGTTTGTGCGCGAACTGGCCCGCATTACCGTAGCCCTGCACAGCCACCGTCGCCTGGGCCAGGTCAATGTCCAGCACCCTGGCTGCCTCGCGGATACAGTACATGCCGCCTTTGGCCGTCGCGTCACCCCGGCCCGCGGAGCCACCCAGCGGGATGGGCTTGCCGGTGATCACACCCGGCACGTTGTAGCCAGTGATGACGCTGTACTCGTCCATCATCCAGGCCATGATCTGAGGATTAGTGTACACATCCGGGGCCGGGACATCAGTTTCAGGGCCAATGTAATGTCCCAGTGCGCGGATGTAGCCACGGCTCACACGTTCGAGCTCTCCCTGCGACATCTCTTTGGTGTTGCAGATCACGCCGCCTTTTCCTCCGCCGAGGGGAATGTCCACCACGGCCGTTTTCCAGGTCATCCAGGCAGCCAGGGCACGCACGGTGTCAATGGTCTCGTCGGGATGGAAGCGAATGCCACCCTTCGTCGGTCCCCGGGCGTCGTTATACTGTACGCGGAAGCCTTTGAAGACCTTGACTATGCCGTCGTCCATCCGCACCGGGAAGCTGACGTGGAACTCGCGCATTGGTTCGCGGAGCAGAGCATGGAGGGCGGGATCTAACTTCAGGATTTTGGCCGCCTCGTCTAGTTGCTGTTGAGCAATTTTGAAGGGATTCAATTCTTCTGTCATTTCTGTTCTCTCTCCTTTGAGATTGATTGTACATCTTGCACAGGAAGACTGCATGCTTAACTGAGGTATTTGAGCTCGCACGACCGGCGTTGGCATCACCCTCATGCGGAACTCGCCTCTTCTACACGAGTGAAGATTATACTACACAATCGGTGCGCGGGCAAGCAAAGTCCCAGCCTCCAACGCAAAGACAATCACCCGTGGATGGCTCATCCACGGGTGATCCTGGTGCGGGTGAAAGCGTGGGGGGTAGCAGCCCTAATCGGAGGGTTCCGCATTGACAGACGGGAGCAGGAGCGATTGCCCGTCCCGCTCCCTTCGAGGTTCGCTCAAAACCTCTGGCCTTTCGGCCACGGAACGGGCAATCGGCTACCCGCAAGCTAAGCCGTGCGCGTCCAGAGTGCAGTGGGGCGCACGTGGAGAGAGTTCACCAGAGCAGCGTAGCCCCTGCGACTCTTTACCTCTTCATCGTCCACAATTTGCACGTCCAGCATGAAGCAAGCGCCACTGGCTTTCTCGCACAGGAGTTGGCTTCGTTCGTCCCGCAGTGCCTCGGCCAGCGACACGATGATGGATTCGAGCGCGGCGCTCTTACGGTCCACCCAGGCCAGCAGATTAATGCTGAAGCTGGGCTTTACCACGCCAGCGTCATCTGCGACGGTCCCATATTCGGGTTCGTAGACGTATACGGCTTTAACATGGCAGTCCACCGAGCCGAGGTAAGCACCTATCTGTCTGGCCAGGCCATAGCGCAGATATTCGCAGACCGAGCAGTCGCCCTTGAGGATAACATCCAGTGCTTCCTCCCGGCTGCGAGCACTGGTCTTCCTGGCACAGAACTCGATTGCTTCTTCTACCATGTTGTGCATAAGGCTGCGATCCACGGTGATCACAGATGGCCCGGTTTTTCGATTCGCTTTAGTCTTATCACACATCGTGTCGCCTCCTTGTGCCAATCCGCTTAAATTCAGTATCACAAAATGCTCCCGCTGGGTTGTCAAATCCAGCGGAAAGTGGCGGATTTGGCAATCCGCCACGAGCGTGTCGTTAGCTACTGTGCCCGTTTTCCCACCAGGGCAGCCTCCGCTCGTATCCGATCATTTTCAAACCTGTGATGGCGGCCGTGTTGATATCAACGGCCCGCAGGTCTTCTTCCGATAGATCGCGGATGTCGTCGTGGCCGGAGAGCATGGTCAGGATTTTGATCTCCTCGGCGGTGGCCTGCACAAAGTTCGCCAGGCGCTGGCCCACCTCCTCGGGGTCCAGCCGCGCCCGCAGCTCGGGCTTCTGCGAGGTGATGCCGTAAGGGCAGTTGCCCTTGTGACAGGCCATACAGGCCCGGCAGCCCATCGCGATCTCGGCTGCGGTACCAAAGCCCACGGCGTCGGCGCCCATGGCCAGCGCTTTAAAGGCATCCAGACCGTTGCGGATGCCACCCAGGGCAATGAGCTTCACCTTGCGATGCAGGCCCAGGTCCTTGAGCGCGCGCACGGCCGGCGGGATGCAGGCGATAGTCGGAATACCCACTCCCTGGGTCACTACATCGGGCGAGGCGCCCGTGCCACCGCAGATGCCATCAATGGATATGGCATCCACACCCGCCTCGGCCGCCATCCGCACATCGTCGTAGGGGCGGCTAGGGCCCAGCTTCATGAGGATGGGCTTTTTGTAGTCCGTCACGTCGCGCAGGAAAGCCACCATTTTCTTCATGTCCTCGAAGGACAACACATCGTAGTAGCGGCAGGGCGAGAGCGCGTCGCTGCCCACTGGAATTCCGCGCACGGCGGCTATCTCTTCGGTGACTTTGGCGCCCAACAGGTGGCCGCCCATGCCCGGCTTGGCCCCCTGCCCGATCTTGATCTCCACCGCGTCGCCGGCGTTCACATAGTCAGCCGAGACGCCCCAGCGGCCAGTAGACCACTGAATGACCAGGTATCCACCCGGCGCCCACTTTTGCTCTTTGCGTTCCGGGTCGGCGTACCCATTGGCATAGTAGGGTTCCTCTGGCACCACGCCGCCCTCGCCGGTATTGGTGGCGATGCCCGTCTTGGCCGCGCCGATGGCCAGCGCCAGCTTGGCCTCTCTGGAGAGCGCGCCGTAGGACATGGCCGGGAAAAGGATGGGATAGCGCAGCGTGATAGGTTCCTCGGCCGTGTCCTCGCCGATCACGACTTCCATCTGACATTCTTCGCGGTACTTGTCCCTGGGCGATTCCGAAGCGAGCTGCGAGGGCACGACGACGATCCCGTCAAAGTGCGGGAGTGGCCCGGCCGTGCCGAAGCCACGCAGCAAGTAGCCACCAGTCAGCGACTTGTGGTGGATCTCCTCTATCTGGCCAAAGGTCCAGGGATAGCGCGACAGATACTCGGACTCGGCCGGGTTGATGCGGATAGCATTGGCCGGGCAGAACTCGGCGCAAATGCGGCAGCCCACGCAGGTGTTATAGTTGTTCACGTGCACCTGGCCCTGGGCATCTATTTCGTAAACCCCGTAGGGACAGACTTCCACGCAGGTGGCGCACTTGCCCGGTGACTGCGCGTTGACACAAACGTCCTTATCAACCGATACACAGAATGTTCCAATGACTGGCATCCCAGGACTCCTTATTTGTAGAATGGCTTCGCCGAGAGCGGAGCGAGCTTGTGGAAGCCGTGCGCATCGGCCTGGATGCCGTGCTCTGCGAAGTAACCCTCCAGCTTGTGCACGTCTTCCTCGGTCAGGGGTTCCAGCCTGGTATTGTGACCCAGGCTGGCCCACTCGCCGCCCACGTAGATGTTGCCACGGATGAGGTAATTGCCCAGATTAGCACCGGCGTCGCCGACGATGACCAGATCACCGGCCAGCATGTACGTGCCGGCCTCGCTGCCCACGTCGCCGCCGATGATGATAGTAGCGCCCTTGTTCATTGTGGCGGTGAAGTCGCCGGCGTTCCCCTTGACTACCACCGTCCCGCCGTAGCAATACTGCCCGGCGCCATAGTCCGCGTTACCCTCCACGAGCACCCGGCCACGGGTCATGTTATCAGCCAAGTACTTGCCCGCATCCCCTTTCACGGTGATGGTAGCGCCGTCGTTGAGCACACCCAGGTAGTCCCCGCTGTGTCCCTCGATGACGACCTCACCGTGCTTGAGGCCGGCGGCCAGCCCATGCAGGTGGGCCGCGTTCTTCACGACTACCGGTTGTCCGTTCAACATCTTTCGCAGCTTGCGGCTCACGGTCTTAAGCTCTTGATCCTTAGCATCCAGAACAGGCGACACAGCCACCCTCCTTCACTGTTTCCACCTCCGCACGTTGCGGGGTACCATACAGACGTTCGAACTCGCGGCGCGCTTCCACACGCCTGGCCGGGTCTTGCAAGGCATCCAGGGTGAGTATCAACAGCCCCTCGAAAGCCTGCGCCCGCTCGCGGCGTTCCTTCTCCGCCTTGGCCTTATCCAGCGCCGCCTGATCCACCGCCGGCCCCGTCTCCAGTAAACCAAAGCTCAGTGCATGCTGTAGCGCGACCACGCCGGCAGTGCTGCGGGCGATGAGCGTGCTGTAGCCCTCGGCCGCGCCCACCGTGCCCACCGCAATGTCCGCCGATTCACCCAGGTAATCGTCGCAGCTCGCGCACCCACGGCGGGTGTACTTTTGCACCGCCGTCGTCGGGATATCCCGGCGGGTGCCATCCCACAGCACGGCCATCATTTTGTCCTGGCCGGGCAGGGCTACCAATTGCCTCACCTCGCCCAGCGCAATGCCCAACTCCTCGGCCAAGTATGTGCTCACCAGTGCAGGCATAAACACCCCCATGCAGAACTGGGAGATGGTGAGACGGATGGCATCGCGATAGGGTTGTAAGCGCTCATTCTCCGATTCGAACAGTGCGCGGATAGCTTCGGCGGCACACGGCGTCCCGACGATGGCCAGGTTGCTCACACCTTTCTCGAATACCGCCTCATTCAGCGAACTGAGCACCGGCGTCCAGATGTACTGCACACCCAGCGTATCGGCCAATTCGCCCACGCTGGTCACCACCCTGGCCTCCGGCCGCAACGTCCAGGGGTTCACGTCCGCCAGCAGCACGCCGTCAATCAGCCCCGAAGCCATGGCCGCCGTCAGCAGGTTCTTGATGACGCCGCCTGGCTCGCCGGAGTTGACCACACCCACCGCCCGTGCTGTCACCAGCCGCCTGGTTTCGAGGGGCGTCCACTCCCGCAAACGCGGGCAGGTTTCCTCACAGAACCTCTGGCAGAAGGAGCAGCTATCCAGCGGGGTGCGGGAAAGTCCCAACGCTTTCTCGCGCGCCTCGCGAAGAGGGTGCTCGTCCTCTGCCCAGTAGAGCACGCCCTTGGAGCACGTGGCGACACACAGTCCACAGCCTGCACATCGCTCCAGGGCCCACACTTCCTGTTCCAATCTATCTGACATGCGTTGACCTCCTCGACCTCAACTGCTATGCCGGGCCGGGCCCAGCTTTTCGATCTGATCGGCGAAAGCGGTGATCTCGTTTACGAATGTTTCAGCATCGTCAGACTTGAACCACTCCAGCCGCAAGCGACGGGTGTCGAATCCGGCAGCGGCCAGCACTCTTTGCAAACCATTGATGCGTTCTTCGGCATATTTGTTGCCCAGGGTATAGTGGCAATCGCCAGGCTCACAGGCCGCCAACAATATCCCATCGGCGCCGTTCAGGAATGCCCACAGGATGTGATAAGGGTCGAAGCGGGCCGAGCAACGGACGCGGACAAATCGCACGTTGGGCGGGTACGATAGATGCCGGGCACCGGCCAGATCGGCGGCGGCGTACCCGCTCCACTGACACAACAGCCCCAGGATACGGGGTTTGCCATCCGTTGGCCCGGCCAGGGCAGCGCTGATCTGGGCCATGACCTGCTGGTCGGTGGACGATTGCAGGGTAATGGCCTTGCTCGGGCAGGCTACCACGCAGTTGCCACAGCCCGCACAGCGCAAGGGGTCTATCCGCGCCAGGTTCAGCACTCCCTCACCCTTTCCTATGGCAATCGCTGCAAAGGGGCAGGTCTCGACGCAGGTGCCACAGCCTGTACACAGCCGCTCATCCACAGCGGCCACAGCCGCCTGGCTAGATACTGTCTCGCTGGTCACGTAGCGTAGCGCCCTGGAAGCGGCGTTGTAGGCCTGGAACATGCTCTCGGCGGTGTCGGCCGGGTAGTGGGCGCTGCCGCAGACGTAGATGCCATCGTCGGCGTAATCGCGCGGCTTGAGGCGGGTGTACACGTCGGGGAAGAAGCCGTTATCGTCGCGGGGCAGGCGCAACATGCTGGCCAGCACAGGGGCGTCGTCCCGGGCCACCAGCGGCGTAGACAGAACCACCAAATCGTAGGGGAGATTCACGTCCGTTGCCGTTAGGTCATCGTGAACCTCGACCGCCTCTCCACTGACGTGCGGCCTGCGGTGCGGCAGGTAGCGGACGAAGCGCACGCCCAGTCCCCGCGCTTCCTTGATCCACTTACTATAAGGTTCTCCAGCCGGCAGGTCGCTGAAGACGATGCTGACCCGCCGTTCGGGAGAGGCTTTCTTCAGCAGGATGGCGTTCTTCAGAGTCGTCATGCAGCCCAGCCCGTCGAGATGAGATTGCTCACCTTGTCCGGTATACAGAATCATCACGATGTCCTGGGCCGCGACTTCCCCCACGTTCAGCAGACTTTCCAGCTCGAACTGGGTGAGCACCCGTGGGCGGCCATACCCGAACAAGCCCCTGGGACGCGAGGGCTGCGCACCGGTGGCAACGATGATGGCCCCCGCATTTAGGGTGGACTGGTGGCCGTTGCGCTGCACGGTGACGTGGTAATCGCCGGGCGAACCGTCCACCGCGACGATGTGTGCGCCGGTGAGCACGGTGATGCCTGGATTGCCGCGCACAGCCTCGATCCGCCCGGCAATGAATTCCTGGGCGCTGCGCCCGGTGGGGTAGAGGGTGTGCAATTGGTTCACCAGCCCACCCAGCTTGTCCTCTCGTTCCACTATAGTGACGGGTACGCCGCCGCTGGCCGCTGCCACTGCTGCCGTCAGACCCGCCGTTCCGCCGCCGATCACCAGTACGGCGGGCGTCACGTGACCCTCGATTGGTTCTCTCGGCTCCAGCAGGGCAGCCCGGGCCACGCCCATGCGCACCAGCGCGATTGCCTTGTCCGTGGCCTGCGCCTTATCGCCGTGCACCCAGGCACATTGCTCGCGGATGTTGACAATCTCGAACAGAGCGCCGTTCAACCCGGCCTCTTCACACGCTTTCTTAAAGAGGAGCTCGTGGGTGCGGGGGGTGCAGCCGGCCACTATCACCCGGTTCAATCCTTGCCCGGCAATGGCCGCCTGGATGCGCTTGAGGCCCGCTTTGGAACAACTGTATCGTTCGCGCCGGGCCAGTACCACGCCCGGCAGCGCGGCTACATTCTCGACCAGCGCTTGGTTATCAATGAAATCCGAAATCTTGTGCCCGCAATCGCAGACGAAAACGCCTATTCTGGCAGCCAGTTCATCCACTTGATACGCTCCTGTGATAGGTCTCGACAAAATACCCCTGCTGATTAGGGCTGTTCAGTTCTACGATGCTGTGCTTCCACCCTCACCCCCAACCCCTCTCC
>JAGGZG010000273.1 GCA_021162125.1 Anaerolineae bacterium | reverse complement strand
GATTGAAATCGCCTCTAGAGGGCTTGCAGCCGAGCGTCCACCTGCGTGGGCGCGCCTGTCCACGCAGGTGGACAGCCAGCTTTAGCTCCTCAGGCGCGGTTTCAACCGCTGGCCTGAGTAGTAACCCATAAAGTTGAGAGGACAGCGGGGAATGGATTTTCGTCAAGAGCGCGACGTAGCGTGCACCTCTTTCACCCATAGGATCACCATGGTCAGCCGTCAGGCATTAGGCATGCTTGTCATCGTCATTATCATGCTTCTGCTTACCCAGAAGCTATTGACGGTTGGGACGGCACTGACCAGGCCAGGCCAATGGTGAACCACAGGCAAAAGTGAGACACCGCCCAACCGGGCGGTTTTTTTATTTTTGGGCCGTTCGACAGCCAGGTGGTCCCCCTGTAGTCTCGCCCGAACGTGAACGTTCGGGCCTACGAGACGCAAGGCCCTCCGGGCCTCTGGAGCCCCCGGAGGGGGCTTCCCACCGTTCGGCTGAGCCCAGTCGAAGCCTCGTAGCCGGGCGGGCTTGTCCTGAGCGCAGTCGAAGGGTTAGCGCCCGGCGGGGCGGACGAGGAGCACCAACACACAAGGGGGAGACTAGCGACAGCCAGCAAGAAGTTTTTAAGGAGAAGGAGGAGAAGGGAAAATGAGACGGACAGGTGCACAAATCGTCTGGGAGATGTTGAAGCGAGAAGGGGTGGAGGTGGTCTTTGGCATCCCCGGAGGAGCCATCATGCACGTTTACCATCCCCGTCGGGACTATGGCATCCACCACGTCCTCGTTCGCCACGAGCAGTGCGCGGCCCATGCGGCCGACGGCTACGCCCGGGCCTCGGGACGGGTGGGAGTGGCCATAGCTACCTCGGGACCAGGGGCGACGAACCTGGTCACCGGCATCGCCACGGCAATGATGGACTCCTCGCCCATCGTCTGCATCACGGGCCAGGTACCCACCTCGGTGATCGGATTCGACGCCTTCCAGGAGATCGACATCACGGGGATCACCCTGCCCATCACCAAACACAACTACCTGGTGACCGACGTGAACGATCTGGCATACATCATCCACGAGGCGTTCTACATCGCCCGCTCCGGCCGGCCTGGGCCGGTGCTCATTGACATACCCAAGGATATCCAGAAAGCCGAGACCGACTTTGTGCCGCCCGAGGAGGAAGTCAGGTTGCCGGGCTATCGGCCCGTCGGGCCGGGCGACCCTGAGGCCGTGCGCCAGGCCGCTGACCTGATCAATGGTGCGCAGCGTCCCATTATCCTTGCCGGTCACGGCGTCCTCATGTCGGGCGCGATGGAGATACTCCGGGCTTTCGCCGAAAAAACGGAGACCCCCGTCGCCTTGACGTTGCTGAGCAAGGGCGGATTCCCCGAATCCCACCCCCTGGCCCTGGGGATGATGGGAATGCACGGTGAAGTCTTCGTGAACCAGGCCATCCAGGAGGCCGACCTGCTCCTGGCCTTCGGCATGCGCTTCGACGACCGCGTAACGGGGAGACTGGAGCATTATGCTCCCAAATCCCGCAAGGTTCACGTGGACTTAGACGCGGCCGAACTAAACAAGATCGTGCCAGTGGACGTAGCAATTCTGGGTGACTTGCGCCAGGTACTGGAACAGCTCTTACCCCTGGTGGAGCCGGCCTCCCACCAGGAGTGGCTGGAGCAGATTAACCGCTGGCGAGAGGAAAGCCGGGCCCGGGACATCGTGAACCGGCCTAGCAACGGTCGCCTCCTGGCTCCCCAGGTCGTCCATGCCATCTGGGAGGCGACCGGGGGGGAGGCCATCGTGGCCACCGACGTCGGCCAGAATCAAATGTGGGCGGCCCAGTACTACCACCTCAACCGGCCTCACACCCTCATGACCTCCGGGGGACTGGGGACGATGGGTTTCGGGTTGCCAGCGGCCATTGGTGCCCAGGTTGCCCATCCCGACAAGGAGGTGTGGGCTTTCGTGGGTGACGGCGGTTTCCAGATGACCATGCAGGAATTGGCCACCGTGGTTCAAGAACGGCTACCCCTGCGCATCGCCCTACTCAATAATGGTTACCTGGGCATGGTACGCCAATGGCAAGAATTCTTCTACGACCAGCGGTACGAGTCCACTTCTCTGCTTAACCCCGATTTCGTCCGGCTGGTGGAGGCTTATGGTATCCATAGCTGGCGGGTCACCACCCCGGAGGAGACTCACCAGGCCATCGCCGAGGCGCGAAGTCACCCCGGGCCCGCCTTCATCGAGTTCCAGGTCGCCCAGGAAGGCGAAGAGGGTAACGTTTACCCCATGGTCCCGGCTGGCGCAGCCCTGCACGAGATGATCCGCCGCCCCACCCCGGCCGTCAAGGCCCGATAGCAACGAGGAGAACGAAGATGAAAAGTACGTTGATTGCCCTGGTAGAGGATAAACCCGGTGTGCTGAACCGGGTGGCCAGTCTCTTTCGCCGGCGGGCCTTTAACATCGAGAGCCTGACCGTCGGCCACACGGAGCAGCCCGGCGTCTCGCGGATGACCATCGTCGTGGACAGCGCCCGCACCGACGTACGGAAAGTTGCCCAGAACCTTTACAAGTTGGTCAACGTCATCCAGGTCGAAGACGTGACCGAGCGACCGGCCGTAATACGCGACCTGGCCCTCATCAAGGTACGGACGAATGGCAGTACCAGGGCGGAGGTGATGCAGATCGTGGAGACCTTCCGGGCGCGGGTGGTGGACGTGGGCCTGGAGACGCTGATGGTAGAGGTCACCGGTACTGAGGAAAAGATAGACGGCCTGGTCGAGGTGCTGGGGTCTTTTGGCATCGTGGAAATGGTGCGCACCGGACGGGTGGCGATGGTGCGTGGCAGCAACGGGAACAACGGCAAATCACAATATCGAGTCAAAGGAGAGTAAAAATGGCGAAAATCGATTTTGGAGGGGTCGTAGAGGATGTCGTCACGAGAGACGAGTTTCCGCTGGAAAAGGCCCGTGAAGTTCTGAGTGATGAGGTGGTCGCCGTCCTGGGTTACGGAGTACAGGGCCCAGCGCAGGCTCTAAACATGAAGGACAACGGCATCAACGTTATTGTGGGCGGGTCGCCCGAGCGCAAGCGCTCCTGGGAGAAAGCGATAAAAGATGGATGGGAACCCGGCAAGACGCTCTTCCCCCTCGAGGAAGCCGTAGAGAAGGCCACCATCATCCAGTACCTCGTCTCCGACGCCGCGCAGATGATCTTGTGGCCCAGGATAAAGCCCCGCCTGAAGGAAGGGGACGCGCTATATTTCTCGCACGGCTTTGCTATCGTGTACAACGATCAGACGGGCGTCGTGCCCCCTGAGTTTGTGGACGTGATTCTGGTGGCCCCCAAGGGGTCGGGGAGAAGCGTGCGGGCCAATTTCCTCGCCGGCAGCGGCATCAACAGCAGCTACGCCGTGTACCAGGACTACACGGGCCGCGCGAAAGAGCGAACCATCGCCGTCGGCATTGCGATTGGCTCGGGTTATCTTTTCCCCACCACTTTCCAGAACGAGGTATACAGTGACCTCACCGGGGAAAGAGGGGTTCTGATGGGCGCGTTGGCGGGGATCATGGAAGCCCAATACAACGTGCTCCGCGAGAACGGCCATACCCCCAGTGAGGCGTTCAACGAAACCGTCGAGGAGTTGACCCAGAGCCTGATCCGGCTGGTCGGCGAGAACGGCATGGACTGGATGTACGCCAATTGCAGCACGACGGCCCAGCGGGGTGCACTCGACTGGCGGCATAGATTCCGAGAGGCGGTTCTGCCGGTCTTCGAGGAAGTGTATCACAGCGTCGTCTCCGGCGAGGAAACGCGGATTGTCCTCGAAGCCAACAGCGCGCCCAACTACAAGGAGAAGTTGGAGGCCGAACTGCGGGAGATGCGGGAATCGGAGATGTGGCGGGCGGGCGCAGCGGTCCGCGCGCTCCGGCCAGAGAATTGGCGAATAGCGAATGGCAAATAGCGAATGGCTAATCGGGAGGAGGTTCTATGGACGAGAGTGGGGTTAGTGCTCAAAATACCGTTATGATCTTTGACACGACTCTCCGCGACGGCGAACAATCGCCCGGGGCGGCGCTTAACGTTGACGAGAAACTGGAGATCGCCCGCGCCCTGGAAGAGATGGGCGTGGACATCATCGAGGCCGGGTTTCCCATCTCCTCACCGGGCGATTTCCTGGCCGTGCAGCGCATCTCGCAGGAGATTCGTGGCTGCATCGTCTGTGGCCTTACGCGCGCCCGGCGGGAGGACATTGACGCCGCGGCCGAGGCGTTGAAAGACGCCGCTCATCCCCGGATCCACACCGGGCTCGGCGTCTCTGACGTTCACATCCGGTATAAACTGCGCACTACCCGCGAAAAGGCGCTGGAACAGGGCGTAGAAGCGGTCAAATACGCGAAAAAGTTTGTGGATGACGTGCAGTATTATACCGAGGATGCCGGTCGCGCCGACCCGGCCTACCTCTACCGCGTGCTGGAGGCGGTCATCGCCGCCGGCGCCACCGTCGTCAATATCCCCGACACAACCGGCTACACCATGCCCAGCGAGTTCGGTGCACTCATCCGGGGCATCGTCGAGAACGTGCCCAACATCCACCGCGCTACTATCTCCGTCCACTGCCACAACGACTTAGGGCTGGCCACGGCCAACACGCTGGCCGGCATCCTCAACGGCGCACGGCAGGTGGAGGTCACCGTCAATGGCATCGGCGAGCGGGCGGGCAACTGCTCGCTGGAGGAGATAGTCATGGCCCTCAAGACCCGCCGTGATCTTCTCGGCCTGGATACCGGCATTAATACCTGCCGCCTCTACCCCATCAGTCGCCTGGTCAGCCAGTTGACCGGCATCCCGGTGCAGCCAAACAAGGCCATCGTAGGGACCAACGCCTTTGCCCACTCCTCCGGCATCCACCAGGACGGTGTGCTGAAAGAGCGCACCACCTACGAGATCATAAACCCCCGCGACGTCGGCGTCCCCGATTCGGCGATCATCCTGTCGGCACGGTCGGGCCGTCACGGGCTGCGCCACCGGTTGGCCGAACTGGGCTACATGCTGGACGATGACCAGTTTGAGAAAGTTTATCAACGCTTCCTGCGAGTGGCCGACAAGAAAAAGACGGTGGATACCCGCGATCTGGAGGCGATTGTCGCCGACGAAGTGCAGATGTTCTTCGAGGAAACTTATCACCTGGAACACGTCCAGGTCAGTTGCGGCAACCAAAGCATCCCTACTGCCACCGTTCGCATCCGGGGGCCAAACGGCCAGGTCTTTTGCGACGCCGACCACGGCACCGGACCAGTGGACGCCATCTACAGGGCCATCAATCGCGTCATCGGCGAGCCGAACGAACTCATCGAGTTCTCCGTCCAGGCCGTGACCGAAGGGATTGACGCCGTGGGCCGGGTGACCGTCCGCATCCAGGCCGACGAGCCAGTGAATGGCGCCGAGCGGCGGGTGTTCAGCGGTCACGGCGCCGATACCGACATCGTGGTGGCCAGTGCTAAGGCGTATATGTTTGCCCTCAACCGGCTCATAGCCGCCCGGCGTGAGACGGAGAAACGGGCACGTGCGAGCCAGTAGGCGCCGCTGCCAAAACCCATTCGCGAGCTTGTCTCACAAAGTGGCTATGCACGGGTCGCGCCCCCCTCTAGCTCCAGGACAGGCTTCCCCCCTGCGCGCGCAGCGCGCGGGGGGGACTGAGGGGGGGCGAGAGAGGCGGCACAAACGCCCCCTCTAGCTCCAGGACAGGCTTCCCCCCTGCGCGCGCAGCGCGCGGGGGGGACTGAGGGGGGG
>JAGGZG010000222.1 GCA_021162125.1 Anaerolineae bacterium | reverse complement strand
GCGTCTTGCAGTTCTCCAGCACCCGGCCGGCATCGGTGGTGGGCGTGCCAGTCTCATCGGTGGCCCAACCCAGGGGGATGGGCTTCTCCAGCCGATGGTAGACCTCCAACTTGCCTTGCGGCACCGTGCTGGTGGCCATGTCCAGCACGAAGGGTCGCTCCTGGCCCGCCGGGGCCGCCACCGAGATAGGGTTGGTGCCCAGCATCGCATCCCGCCCGAAAGTCGGCACCACTAGCACGGCAGCGTTGGTCATCGAGATGCCAATGCAATCGTGCTCCAGGGCCATCATCGCGTAGTAGCCGGCGATGCCGTAGTGGTTGGAGTTGCGCACCGTCACGAAGCCGGCTCCCACCTCCAGCGCCTTCTCGATGGCTTTCTGCATCGCTCGGTAGGAGACCGGCTGGCCCAGCCCCGCCCCGGCGTCGATCAGGGCTGTGGCCGGGGTTTCACGTACGACCTGTATCTCTGGCCGGGCCACCATCACCCCATCACGCAGACCGTTCACGTAGCGTCGCAGCCGGGCCACGCCGTGGGAGTCAATCCCGCGCAGGTTGGCCAGCACCAGGACATCAGAGGTCACCTCGGCATCATCACGAGGCACGCCCAGCTTCTCGAAAACCCGCGTGCAGAAATCTTTCAGCGGTTCTGCCCAGGCGGTATCCCCTGTGGTCATTGTAGGTTGCTCCCTTTTAAATTTATTCCTTCTCCTCACTGCCGGATGCTTTTCAGGTGGAGCCGGAGCGGGCATCCTGGGCGGACCCTGAGCGGAGCGCAGCGAAGTCGAAGGGCGGTCGCCGGTCAGGACTCACGAAACCGCTCTTCTAGCCGCTCCAGCATGGCTGCCGCCTCCACCAATTTGTCTAGCGGGTTGTTCTCTCCCCGGAAGTAGCGATAGTCGCAGGGCATGATGTCCAGTGTCTCCACCAACTCGTTGAAGTGGCTGCGCAGCGTGTTGTTGCTGATCCCATACAGCTCCCCCACCTCCCGCTGGGTGACTTCTCGAAAGTTGACCTTGCGCACGGTATAGTCCAGAGCGGCAGCCCAAGTCTCAGGCTTGCGCATGGATAATGGACGGCGGCCAATGGCGATCCGGTATTCCAGCCACATCTGAATCGCCGCCCCGACTTCTTCCAGGGAGATGCCGGCGGCGGTCATTTTCTCGGTGATCAGGGTCTCCACTTCGTCCATGGCGTTGGCGAACAGACGCTCGAAACGCGCGGTAAGGGTGGTATCCCCCTCGTAGCGCATGAAATCCGCCAGGGCGCGCAGCGCGCGGTCATAGTCGCCGAAGCGGGCCAGTGCGCGGGCCAGGTTCAGGTAGTGATCGGGATTTGAGGGGTCATTCTGAGCAGCCAGTTCAAAGCTCCTGACTGCGTCCTCGATCTCCCAGCGCTCGTACTGGCGCAGACCACGCTCACTATATTCCTGTGCTTTTTGCTTACTCGTCGCTGAGGTGGTGCGCGTCTTTTTCGGCATCGTCATTCCTCCGCTCACCTAGAGGTCAGGGGAACTTTTGCGCTATTATAGCACGTTCTCACGAAACTGGCAACGAGTTGTGGTCAGGATGGCCTCCGGGAGGGGGAAAGTGAGGCTGGGGGAGTATCTCTCAAGCTCCCCAGCTCCTCAGGCTTTGCCGTGCAGGCCCATGACATAACGAGAATGCATTGACAAACCATTTATTTAATGGTACAATGGATTGTGAAATTTTCTTGGCACTCACCCAGACGGCCGCCACGATCCAATCGGGGGGTGCAAATGATCCGAGTGTGCTGGATTTTGACAATGAACCAAGAAGACATCAAACACCGCTCCCAGGGCTGGCTTTGCATGCCAGGGGAACGGTGTTTTCGTTTCGCGGATGCGATGGTGCGCATCGTTGAGCGGGCGGTGGGTTCAGGAAAGGAGGCGAACCCGATCTCAAGTCACCGATTGTAGCGCCAGAGTCTGTGCTGCTTTCCCAAATTCCAAGGAAGATTGTCTTGATGGATATAGACCCATAAGTGAACAAGGAGCACTGCAATGGAACAAAAGATTTGTTGTGTGTGTCACAAGCCGGTGGGCGAAGATGCCAGGACGTTGGGGGGACGGTTCTACTGCGACGAGCACTATGCCAAAGTGACCCGTGAGCGCAAGGGTGTCTGGCAATCCGGGATCGCTGAGATCGTAGCCGTCTTGTTCTTCGTCGCCCTGGTGGAAGTCATTATCACGCTGGCCAAGCCAACGCTGGCCGGGACGTCGTTGCTGCTGGCCGGCATTGTGATGGCCCTGGTGCCAGCCGCGATCTGGATGATCTTTTTCTACCGTCAAGACCGCCTGGAGCCGGAGCCCAAGGTGTACGTGCTGGAACTCTTCCTCCTGGGCGCGTTGCTGGCCAGTGCGGTGGGCATTCCACTGGTGCGCGACCTTTTCCGCGTGCAGGATTGGCTGGACCATAGCACGTTAACCAACATCCTGGGCTCTATCCTGGTGATCGGCTTTACCCAGGAATTCCTCAAATACGCGGCAGTGCGCTACAGCGTCTACCTCTCGGCTGAGTTCGACGAGCGGGTGGACGGGGTGGTCTACGCCACCGCTGCCGGGCTGGGATTCGCCACCATGCTCAACATCAATTACGTGGTGTCTAACGCGGGGGTGGACCTGCGCATGGGTATGATTCGCATCGCGGTCACCACCCTGGCACAGGCCAGCTTCGCCGGCATCAGCGGCTACTTCCTGGGGCGAGCCAAGTTCGAGGAGGAGCCGGTGTGGTGGCTGCCGTTGGGCGTGACCATCGCCGCCGTGTTGAACGGGCTGTTCTCTTTCGTGCGCGGTGAGATCACCCGCGTGGGCATGACGGTGAATCCCTGGAATGGGCTGATCCTGGCTACGGTGGTGGCTGTGCTCACCTTCGTCGCCCTGTACTACCTGATGCGCCGCGCGAACAGACTTACCCTGGCCCAGGCTCAGGGAGTGTAGGGAAGGGGAAGGAGAAAGAACGATGGCAACGAAAGCTAAGAGAGTATCGCCCCGTGACCGCTGGGCAGATTGGGCCGTGGTAGGGGTGGTGATCGTGGCCCTGCTCCTGGGTTGGGCACTGAAGGTTTCGGCGGAGAACAAAACCTTATCCTACAGCAACGAGGGAGTAACCGTGTACTACCCCGATGGTTGGCTGCTGGACGAGAAAGCGGGGTATATCGTCAAGGTGAGCGATCCAAACTCCGGCCTGTTCAGGACCACGTACATCGTGCAGATGGAGGCGATTGACGCTGGCACGTCGGAGACAGCCGCGCTCACCAACTTGTTGAACAACGTCTCGCTGAGTCGGGCGCAGAAGACGACGGCCTACAAGCTCTTCCGAGTGGACGAGGTACAGGTACGAGGCAAGCCCGCCGTGAAAGCCACTTACGTCTACGTGGAGGAAAAACCTGACCCCTTCCGTGAGACCGTGCCTGTGGTAGTGGAAGGCGTGGACTACGCTTTCATCGAGAACGGTAAGGCCTACGTCTTCACCTTGCTCGCCGCCGAGTCCAACTTCGCAGCGGCGGAGAAGCGCTTCACGGCCTTCCTCGAATCGGCAGAGATCAGGTAGCGGGGGAAAAGGAGTAACGACGATGAAAAGGTTATTCAAGGTTCTCAGTATCCTCGTCATCCTGGTGCTGCTCATCGGGGCGGTGGGTCTGATCCCGGCCTCGGCCCTGGATAAGAAGACGCGCCGGGAGATTTTGAAAGCAGTGGTGTCTCTGGGACCGGTGCTGAAGGTCACCAAGGGCGGAACAACTGAGACACGGGTGATCCAGTGGGGATCGGGCACACTCCTTACCCCCGATGGCCTGATCCTGACCAACTATCACGTCCAGGACACCAGCGACCTCGTGGACATGTTGCCCCCGGAGATCGAGTTGGTGGAGGGCATCATGGCCGTGTTCATGACCACCCGGTCGGACCAGCCACCCAAGCCGGTGTTCTTCGCCGAGACTGCGGTCGCCGATCGTGGGCTGGACCTGGCGGTGATGCGCATCACGATGAACATTGACGGCAGCCCGGTAAACTCCGACCAGTTGGACCTGCCTTACGTGCCCATCGGCGACTCCGACGAGTTGGAGATCGGCGATACGCTGAACATCTTCGGTTATCCGTCCATCGGCGGGGAGACCATCACTTTCACCTCCGGCAACGTGAGCGGCTTCACTTCCGAGGCGGGCATCCAGGGGCGAGCCTGGATCAAGACTGATGCCACGATCTCCGGTGGGAACAGCGGTGGCACGGCTGTGGACGAAGATGGCCTGCTGGTCGGCGTGCCCACCCAGGCGGCCGTGACCGAGCAGGTAGTGGATTGCCGGCCCATCGTGGATAGTAACGGGGACGGGATCATTGACGAAAACGATCCCTGCATCCCCATCGGTGGCTTCCTGAACGCGCTACGGCCGGTCAACCTGGCCAAACCTCTCATTCAGGCGGCCCTATCCGGCGTGGGTTACGAGGATACAGGTAGGAAGAAGGAAGAAAAGGTTGAGTACACTGGCGGGGCCGAATTCACGCGCTTGTTCTTCTCGCCCAGTCTGAACGAGGCCAACTTGCCCACCTCGGTAGTCTACAGCGCACCCTCCGGCACGCGCAGCCTCTATCTGTTCTTCGACTACACCGGGATGGTCAAGGGTGTCACTTACGAGATGAAGACCTACATTGATGGCGTCGAGGCGCCGGATTGGAGCTTGGCCCCTACCTCGTGGGATGGCTACGAGGAGGGCATGTGGTGGATCGGGTGGGACGATGCGCCTTTCGAGGATGCCGATTACGAGATGGAGCTGTACGTTGAAGGGGAGAAGTTGGCCTCGGCCAGTATCACCATCGGCGGCCGGCCCACTAAAGATCCGACGTTCAGCAACATCGTCTTCAGCGATGGGACGGACGAAGGCTACTTGTTCAGCGAGGGCGCGACTAAGGTAACCGCTACTTTTGACTTCGCTAACATGGACGAGGAAAAGTGGCAACAGGTCTGGTACAAGGATGGGAAACAGATCGCCGCCGACACCGACGTCTGGAGTGGGAAATCAAAAGGCCAGACCAGCGTATCACTGACCTCCAAGAAAGGATTAGAACAGGGTCACTACCGCCTGGAACTGTTCATCGAAGACCAACTGGCCGCCACGTCCGATTTCTGGGTGGTGGGTGAGGGTGGTACGACCACCGGGGCCTCGTTTAGCGAGATAATTTTCGCTGAGGGCGTGGATCGTCGCGGCAACCCGGTCAAGCCTGATACCGCGTTTCCCACTGCCCTGCCGGAACTGCACGTTTTCTCCGACTACGAGGGCATGGAGGATGGCCTGCCTTTCCGTGAGGTGTGGTACATCAATGACGAGCCGGTTCTCGATACCGACGTCGAGTGGGAGTGGGGTGAGGAGGGAACCTTCCACGATTACGTGTACTCCAGCCAGGGCGTTCTGCCCGACGGCGAGTACAAGATCGAGCTGTATGTGGAGAATCAATTGCTCCGGGAAGGCTCCTGCATGATCGGGGAGGGCGACAACCCGCCGCCGCCACCGCCACCGCCTCCAGGCGACGAGGTCACCATCTACGGTTCTGTGCTGGACGCGGACACCCAGAAAGGTATCCGGGGCGCGCTGTTCCTCGTCCTGAAACCGGGCATCACCCTCGACGAGTTCCAGTTCACCGAGGACGAAGTAGAAGTTTACGCCGAGACCGACCGTAACGGCGAATTCGAGCTCGACCCGCTACCCGCCGATGGGGTGTACAGCATGGTGATTCTGGCCGATGGGTATTGGCCTGCTGGCGGGGACGACATCTCTGTCCAAGACCTGCCCTTGCCCGTGGTCGTAGAACTGGAAGCTCAGTAGTAGTGATAAAGACCTCCGAAGGTTTATGAAACCTTCGGAGGTCTGTGGTCTAGATGGAAATGCACGCGGGGACGCTCTATTTGGGCGTCCCCGCGTCATTGTTGCTGCTTCCTTGCTCAGCCCAGGTGTCGCCGTACCTCGCTCACCACCTGGCTGGAACTGAAAGGCTTGGTCAAGTAACCGTCTGCGCCAACCTCCACTGCCCTGGCCAAGTCACCCTCCTGTCCCCGCGCGGTGAGCATGATCACCGGCAGGTGCTGCCAGCGTGGATTTGCGCGAATAGCGCGCACAATCTCAAAGCCGTCCATGTCCGGCATAGTGATGTCACAGAGCACCAGGTCGGCCCCGTCTGCCTCCAGGCAGGCCAGGGCCTCGTGCCCGCCGTTCGCCTGGCAGACCTCGTATCCCGCCTTCTCCAGAATATAGGAGGCCAGGCGGACCATGTGTGGTTCGTCATCTACGATCAATACTTTCGGAGGCATTATGTCCTCCTTCTCATGTCTTTCACAGAACAGTACTTTTGCAGATTTCACAAAGTGGCTATGCATGGATCGCGCCCCCCTCTGGCTCCCCCCGTTCCACGGGGGGAGGACAGGCTTCCCCCCTGCGAGCGGGGGGGACTGAGGGGGGG
>JAGGZG010000144.1 GCA_021162125.1 Anaerolineae bacterium | reverse complement strand
GTAGAAAGGCGAGCGCAGACCGGCCTGCAAAGCGATGTCGGTCACCTCGTCAATCACGGCCACGATCAGCGGTTCGTACTCCTCGCTATGGGCATTGTAGCTGGCCAGGTTGCGGGCCATCCGCGCCGTGAACAGCGCCTGCCGCCGTTCCATCTCGGCGATGAGCACCTCGGTGACGGTGGTTGCTTCGTCCACCTCGGTGGCCACACCTGTCAGCAGGTGCGGGATGCCGCGATAGGCTACGAATTCCACGCTCTTGGGGTCAACGAGGGCCAGGCGCAGCTCCTCCGGCCCGTGAGCACTGAGCAAGCTGATCAGCATGGCGTTGAGCCAGGTGGACTTGCCGGAGCGTGACTCGCCGCCGATCAGGATGTGCGAGGTGTCCAGCAGCGAGCGCCACACCGGGCCCTTGTGCCCTTCGCCGATGGGAATCAGGTACTCACCCGCCGGGCGGGTGGCCATGTCCAGCTTCACACGCTTAGGGAGACGTACCTTTGGGGATGGCTTGAGGACGACGCAGTAGGTCAGGCCGGTGGTGTTGAGCCTCTTCACCGGCTTGCCAACCACGGCAGTCAGGTGATGCAAGGTATCAGGATGGGCCAGACGGACGATGTTCACCCGGGGCGGCAGGCGGGTAGTGTCTACTTCCAGGAGGCCATATTGCTCTTCCACGACGCCGAGGCGCGAGAAGTTCACCTCGACCAGACGACCATCCTTGGTCAGGTAGCAGTAACCCAGCCTGGTGAGAGCCTGCTGCACGCGCCGAGCAGCCTCGGCTACTTCTCGTTTGGGATCTTTGAGCAACTTATCGGGATGCTTATTCTTCACCATCGCCTACCTCCTCGAGCAGGCGTGCCACGTGTGCGGGCTCGACGTCCCACACTTCAACCGGGGGGAGCGGCTTGACCAGGGGGTCTTGCGATCCACCACCGACGATCTTCTCCGCCGTTGCCGGCGGAAGACCGATGCCTGACGCGGCTGCTCGCAGGGCCTGCGCTGCCTGGGCCTGGCCGGTGACCTGGAGTTGGCCGGGGCCGGGGTCGGGCGAAGCGGCGAAAGTGACGCCCTGAGCAGTGTAAATGGTCGTGGCCACGGGGGTGCGGTTGGGATCGTGAAATACCCGGTTGTTGCCAACCCTGCACTGCACCACAGGATACAGCCCTGAGTGATCGGGGTAGATGGTCATGGCCCGCTTCAGGGCCAGGCGGACGGCGGCGTAGGCCAGGCCAGCGAGAAAGGTCAAAACGATGAGGCCCAGGACCACCTTCATGGCCATGCCGATCCACAGCCAACGGATGGCGATGGCTTCCCTGGTGCGGGCAACTTGGGGCGATTCTTCTTGCTGGTTGTCTGCGACGGCAATGCAGACAATCAGCGCGATCACCATGAGCAACAGGATGCTCGTTGCTACGACACTGCCTTTGTGCATGAGCTCTCCCTCCTTGATACTGGCTCCGGCAGAGCCAGCCATAGCTCCGGGATCAAGCAACCGCCTGTGGGGATAACGGCGATGTTGCCGTTGTGGTCATTTGCAAGCGACGCTTTTACCGCCTCCACCCAAGTGGGATGGCAGACCACAGCACAGGGCAACTGCCCGAACTGCTTGCGGAAGGTGGGCAGGGCTTTCGCCAGCACCTCTTCTGGTGAGAGCTTTGGCACCTTCTGTCCCGTGCTTCCCGGTCGAAAGACGTAGTAGACGAGATTCGCCTGACCGTTGTCTGGTTTGGGCTGTGCTTGATCACCGGACTGATGACCGGCCTCGGCTAACAAATCCTCAAGGCTCAGTTGTTCGCTGTTGGTAAAGCGATTCAGTTTACTCATTACGGCATTTCGTCTTTCTCCATGAACTCTGACGGTGGTGCTTCGCCGGCGCGGCGTGTCGCGCTCGGGTTGTCGGTGAGACCTACCAGGTAGTCCACGCTGGTATTGAGGGCCAGAGCGATGCGGGCCAGGGTCACTGCCGCCACGCGGGGCCGCGTTCCTGCTTCCAGTCGCCAGATGTGGCGGGCGGTGATGCCGCTTATGGCAGCCACGTCTTCGACGCGCAGGCCGCGCTGTCGGCGCAGAGCCCGCAGGCGGTGACCATCGAAGTGCAGGGGTGAGACTCTGCGCCTCATTGCGATCTCTCCTGGCGGAGGGAGCCGCCTTGGCCGGGTGGGGTACTGGGCTGGAAGTCTGTCTCAACGAAGCGTTCCAGGTCGGTGCGCCGGATGCGGATCAAGCGGCGTCCTGGTCCCAGGCGGATGGCGGGCAGGATGTTTTGTTTGATCCAGGTGAAGACCAGTTTCTCGCTGACGCCGAGGATGGCGGCGGTTTCGGCGACGGTGTAGAAGTCCAGCGAGTCGGGACGAGGTGGGTTAGGGCGTTTCTTCTCGTTGCTCATTTTGCTTCTCCTTCGCGTAGTGACTATGATAATACGGGCTTCGCATCGGACACAAAAAAGCCCGGAGAGGATACTCTCTCCGGGCCGAGATAGAAGCAAAAAAGCCCAGGGGAGTATTCTCCCTGGGCTACAGGTGACTCTCTGTCGCTGTCCGGCTGGTCAGTTGCGCAGAATTTGAATTTGTGGTATAAATAGGGTGCGCTGCAAAAAGCGAGCGCGTTGGGAATGGCGGTGTGTCCTAAAAAGTTACTGGAATGTCGGACTATTCCCGTCGCTCCCGTAGTTCCGACGCTGGGTCTCCTGGTGTTGGAAAAGGGGATACGAAACTAAAGTTGGTTGGAGGGCCACTATAGTTTCCCCCTGAATGAGGACTGCTGTAAGGTGGGCTTGCAGCAGTCTTTTCTTATCCAGCATTGGTAAGGTGCGCCAGAGTTCCTCGAACCTTTCGAGTTCCTCGGCGGCTTTAATTATAGCAGAATAATCATTTCCGCGCAAATCCGCCAGCAGGCGATGCAGGCGCTGCTTCTCCTGCTGATACTCGTCATAGTTGATGTCTCCTTCGACGAACAGTCGCCGGAGCCGGGCCAGTTGCTCCTTAACTCTTCCCTCTTCCTCCTTCAAATGCTCGACCTCTTGCGGCGAACGGATGTAGGTGAGTGCCTTTTCCTGCCAGTCTGCGGGCACTTGAAGGCGCATGAGGATCTGGGCCACCTTCTCCTCGATCTCGTCGGCGCGGACCATGGGCTGATCGCAGTGGCCGGTGCGTTGGAGGCGGGTGGTGTCCTGATAGTAGCGGGTGCCGTTGCCCGCCTGGGCGCGCATCTTGCGCTTGCACTTGGCACAGCGGAGGATGCCGGAGAGGAGGTAGATTCGGTTGGGATAATCGGCGTGGCGGCGGGGATGATTGCCCATCAGGGTGCGGACCTCCTGGCAGCGTTGGAAGAGCTCCTGGGAGATGAGAGGCGGGTGCTGACCGGGAAAGAGCTCGGGTGGCCGGCGTCGTCTCTCGCGGGCGTTGCTGCCGGCGCGGTAGGGGACGAGGCCGGTGTAGAAGACGCGCTGGAGGATGTCCCGCACGGAGTCCTTGCTGAACGGCCCCGGCTTGCTGCGACCGTTGCGGCCCTTGGAGCGGAAGTTGACCGTCGTGCCGTCAGGCAGGACGTGTTGATAAGCGTTGAGTTTCTCCGCAATCTGACCATCAGAGTAGGTCCCCGTCGCGTACCACTCGTAAGCCAGTTTGACAGCCTCCCCCTCGATAGGATGGACGAATAACGGGAGCGACGGGCGCTCATCTTTGAGGTCGGGTCCGCCGAAGCGAGGGCAGTAGTCCTCGCCATTGGGGTCGGTGCAGGTCGAGCAGTTGCCCCGGCAGTAACCCAGGGGCAGCGAACCGTTGTAGAGGCCCTTCATGGCGCGGGCGCGCTTGCCTTTCTTGGTCTCGGCGGAGAGCTTGTCAATGTAGATTTCGGCCAGGGTGCCCAGCACGGCCAGGGTGAGCTTGCCCCAGGGGGTGGTGAAGTCGATGTTCTCGCCGATGGAGATGAAGGCCACGTCGTGCTGATAGAGGTGGTTGAGGGCCTTCAACAGTCCCTGGAGATTGCGGTAGAAGCGGTCAATGGCGTGGACGATGACCACCTCGAAATGGCCCCCTTCTGCATCGCGCAGCAGGCGCTGCAGGGCGGGCCGATCCGAACGGGTGCCGGAGAGGGCGGCGTCTTCGTAGACCTCGATCAACTCCCAGCCGCGCTGACGGACGAAGCGGGCGATGATCTCGCGCTGGGCGTCGAGAGAATGGCCCTCGGTGGCCTGTTCGGTGGTTGAGACGCGGATGTAACCTGCGGCTTTCATGGTTGTCCTCCTTTTGCGAGTAGATGAGCGGATGAGATGCCTCACTCTACTCGATGGAGGAGTGGTTTGTCAAGACCCAAACGGGCAAGATGCCGGTTTGAGTGATACAAGGAGTCGAAGAAGTGTCCAGACCGACCAAAGGTGGAAAGGAATACGACCGGGAAGCCTTTGCCGAGTACCTGGAGCGGCTGCGGCAAGAGCGGAACGAGAGTTACCGGGAAGCGTCGCTGCGGGCGGGATTAGACCACGGCTCGCTGGCGCGGTACATCAAGAAGCATCAGCGGCCAACGCGGGAGTCGTGCATCGCCCTGGCGGATCATTTTGGAGTGAACCCCAACGAACTGCTGACCCGCGCCGGCTACGAGCCGATGCACTTCTTTGACCGGTCGCTGGTGGACCCGACGGCCTACCCGCCGGAGGTGGAGGAAGTGGCCAGCTACCTGGCGCGGATGAAGCCGGCGTCGCGGCGGCGGGAGGTGTGCCGGGCGGTGCGTGAGCTGTTGGCAGCCGCGTCACGCACCGCCCAGATAGAGTGACGGTTACGTTGCCGGGAAGAGGGGGATGAAGGGGTCGCGGGGGTCGTAACCGGTGATCTTCCCGTCATGGAGGTGGATGTCGAGGAAGATGCAACGGATCAGCGTTTTTCGTTCCAAGGGCGTGGCCGCCTCCCAAAGGCGGGAGAAGTTATCGAGGAGGGCCGTCAGGCTCTCCTCGGCTTCGTTATCCTGCCCGGCGAGCTTCTGCAGTTCGTGTTCTATGTGGTGTTTGGCCTGAATGTACTCGCTGCGGGAGATTTCCTTCATCTCGAACTCGGCTTTGATGGCTCGGAGCTGGGATTCGAGGGAGCGGCGCTGGCGGCAGCGCTCGTTCCACCGGTCATCGTCTTGGAGGTAGACCAGGATGTCGGGATACCAGTCTTCAGGGATGTGCAGCTGCTGGACGTAGGCGAAGGCGGGTTCCTCCAGCTTCTCGGCGCGGACGGAGCGGACAGGGCAGTCTGACTTGCCCTGGGCGCGGTTGACGTCCTCGTAGTAGCGGACACCGTTGGCGGCGGTGCCGCGGAAGGTGCCGCCGCAGCGATCACAGCGCAGGACACCGCTGAGGGGATAGACGCGGGCCGTGCGGCCGGAGTTGGAGCGGGGGAGGTGGCCCTTGGCACCGCGCACCTCCAGGCAGCGCTGAAACAGGTCCTGGCTGATAAGGGGGATGTGCTTTCCTGGGAACCAGACAACGTTGAACGGCGTTGGCTTGTGGGTCTGGCCCAAGGGGTTAGAGCGTTTGCCGGCCTGGTAGCGTTCACCTTTCTTTCTTTTCGTTTCCCGATAGATGACAAAGCCCGCGTAGTAGGGATTCTGCAGCATGTCCCGTACACTGTCCTTTCCGAACTCGCGGTTTTGGCTGGGGCGACCCGGCTGTCCTTTGGGGCGGAAGGATACGACAGTATGGCCATCCATCCGATGCTGGTAGCTGTTAAGCTTCTTGGCGATGTCGGCGTCGCTGTAGGAGCCGGTGCTGTACCACTCGGCCGCCAGTTGGAAGGCGACAGACTCGATGGGGTGGGGGACGAAGACCTTAGGGTCGTTGCTCAGTTCGCGCCATAGTTCAGTACCACCGAAGCGGGGGCAGTAGTCCTTGCCGTTAGGGTCCTTGCAATCGAAGCAATTGCCCCGGCAGTATCCGAAAGGTGGCTGGGAGGCATTGGAGTAGCCCTTCAGCGCGCGCGAGTACTTGTTGTCGCGGGTGGTGCGGCTCAGGTCGTCGAGATACATTTCGCCAGCGATACCCTTGAGGTAGAGGAGGAGCTTTCCATCGCGGGACGCGAAGTCTGTGTGCTTCTCGGCGACGGAGATCAGCTCCACGCCATTTTCTTGCAGGCGGGCATACTGGGTGACCAGACCTCTGAGGTTCCTGTAGAACCTATAGATGTCATAAGTGTAGACGGCGGTGATGTCGCCTCGGGTAGCACGACGCATCATGCGAGAGAAGGCAGGGCGTCTGTCGTCGCGTCCGGTGTAGCCGGCGTCAATGTAGACGTAGCGAATGACGTGCCCCAGCTCGGTGGCAAGCTCAATTTGCTGGCGGATCTGAGTAACCAGGCTGTGGTTATTGGATTGGAGGTCGGTGGAGACGCGGCCGGAAGCGATGGCGAGAATAGCTTCTGGAGGAACCTCAACGAGCATCCAGAGGGCGCAGTAGATGAGGCCATTGCGACCTTCCTTGAAGATGGCCGCCTCGCGGTAGCCCCAGCGGGGCAGATACTGGCGGATCTCGATGACATCCTGGCGGATATCGTTCTCTATCTGATTGATAGATGGCGGGGTCAAACCTTGTATGGACATAGTAATTCCTCCTTCAGAGTGGTATTGACTTGTTAAAGAGCATTAAAGCCGGGTGAGCACAGCTGGTGCTTGGGGAGGCCCTCTCGCTTGCGAGAGGGCCTCTTTTACTTTCTGGACAGACGTCATTTCTGTTCTTCCTGTTGTTGCTTCTCCTCCAGCAATCGCCGTACGATGCGGGCGATGACTTGCCGGAAAGTGTCCACGGCTTCGTAGTCGCTCAAGTTGTTCATGTTGCTCTCCTAAAGGGGATATGGAGAGCGGCCGCTCATGATGAAGCGATGCGCATCGCTGGCCGAACTTGACGGCTCCTCTCATTCGAGGTATCCTAGTCAGGCTGACTTGCCTTTTTAGTCTAACATCCAGGAGAGCGGAGGTCAATGCAGAAAGTGTCATCAGGAGTGTCAAAAAAGGAGCCGATTTTTTGGAAGGAATTGGAAAAGGTGTTGAAGGGTCTAGGCAAGCCGCTGCGATTGCAG
>JAGGZG010000229.1 GCA_021162125.1 Anaerolineae bacterium | reverse complement strand
GTCCATAGGGATCAATGCGCGGTACCTCCACCAGGGTTCCATCCTCGACGGGTTGAGTGAGCAGGGGCTCAGCCCCCCCCAACTCTGGGGGGGAAGTCAGGTTGGTGAGTGTTTGCCCTGCGGCCAATCGTTCCGGCAGCAAACCGATGTGCCGTCCCCCGAAGGAGGTGGGGTTGACGGCCACGAACGCCGCCTCCTCGGGCAACAGCCGGGCCAGGGCCGCCAGAGCCGCCTCCCGTACCCGTTCAGCGATGGTGCGGATGGTCTCGTAATCGCGGGCGCTATCCTCGTATACCTGGCCGATGGACGAGCCGGGGATGATGTCGTGGAACTGGTTGAGACAGAGCAGCTCCCAGGCGCGGGTCAATTCAGCGTGGGGATACTCGTAATCGGTCTGGGGTAGGGGCAGGTCTTGCACCTGCCCAGAGGGGCGACCGCAAGGGTTCGCCCCTACATAGTCGGTCGCCAGGGCAGCCCAGGCGGCGAGAAACTCGGCGTCGTGCAGGAGGAACTCACATTTGCGATTGGCGCGTTTGATGTGCGCCTGGCTGGTGTAGGTGCCACGGTGATATTCCAGGTAGAGTTCGCCGTTCCAGACCGGCAGTCTCTCGCCGGCCCGCGTCTCGAGGTTCCGGAAAAATTCGCCGGCGCTGCCCAGCTGAACACGCGGTGCGCCGGGGTGATTGGTCAGCCGTTGGCCGTTTTCCAGCATCTCACGGGTCGGACCGCCACCGCCATCCCCCCAACCGAAGGCGGTGAGTAACTCGCTGTGCGTTTCCTTCTGTTGGTAGTTGCGCCATGTGCCGATGACCAGCCGGGGAGACAGGTCGCCATTGTAGGTATGATACCGGGCCTCCCCCATGTCTGGCGTGGTGATGAAGTGGGTGAGGATTCGCGTGCCGTCCAATCCCTGCCACCAGAAACTGTCGTAGGGCAGGCGATTGTACTGATTCCAACTCAGCTTGGTAGTCATGAAGTATTTCAAGCCAGCTTGTTCGATCAGTTGGGGAAGTGTCCAGGGAAAACCGAACACATCCGGCAACCAGAGGATGGGCGTTTCAACGTCGCCAAAATGCCGGCGGAAGTAACTTCGTCCCAGCAGGAGCTGTCGGGCCAGCGATTCGGCCCCGGTGAGGTTGCAATCGGCTTCCACCCACATACCACCGGTTATTTCCCAGCGGCCCTCCGCCACCCGTGTCCGAATTTGCTCGAAAATGTGCGGGTGATCCTCGGCGACGTAGAGGTAGAGTTGAGGCTGGCTCTGGGTGAAGTGAAACTCAGGGAACTGCTCCATCAACCGCAGGACACTGCTGAAGGTGCGCGCTGCCTTGCGCCGGGTCTGGCTGGTGGGCCACAGCCAGGCTACGTCTATGTGGGCGTGTCCCACGGCGACGATGTCCACTGCCATCGGTGGCCCTGCCGCCGCCAGGCTCTCATCGAGGGTTTGTTGCGCTACTGCGACGCTATCGTAGAAGCCGTCCCCGAAAGTCTCACGGAGGTCCAACTGGCGAAACGCCTCATCAAGGGCGTTCAACAGGCGCGCCCGGGTGGGATCGTGCTCGTCCAGTTCTTTGACCACGCCCAGTGCCACGCGGGCTGCGGCTGCAAAATCGCGGGTGGGCTGGTGAATCTGCACGATTTCCGGTCGGCCCATCAGGATTGGTACGTTCCCCGTACCCACCCAACCGTATAGGGCCAGGACGTGAGTCTCACCATCGCACCAGCGGGCCGGCAACAGAATCTCCTGGTGATAGGCATTGACGCCCTGGTAAGCATGACCGTCGACGTAGGCCAGCGCTTCCGGGTGGACGAATTGACGGGCATTCCCGATGGGCAGGAAAAGCGCGATGGGCCCTTGCCAATCGGCGGGCGCGGTGAAGGTGGTGCGCAGGGTGAAGTTTTGGTCTGGCTCGCCCCAGCAGTCGCCAGGTTCTATGACCGGCCAGTCACCATCGTTTACATCGGGGGCAACTAAGGGGTCGTCACCGGCGTGAAAACGAAAAGGGGGTAGGGGCTGGCGCCGCCGGTAGATAAGCGTTTCAATCAGTTCCAGGCGGTGGGTGATTTTGCGTTCTGTCAGGCGGATATGGTGCAAGAGAGTTTCCTCATGGTATGTTATGGTATGTTCACAAACTATGCCTTTATCGCGAGGGCATCATCCTGATCGTGATCCTTTGCTCTCCGGCCCCCGTGGCCGGTAGGATGGGGGGATGTACGGGTTGCTCGTTGATTCGAAATTCGGCAATCTGTGTGCCAGGGCCTTCGATCTGGATATCCAAAAACATTCCGCGATAGGGCAAGTGGCTTAAGCGCACGTGCTTGAATCCCTCGGTCAAGAGAGGCTTGAAATAGATGCTATCCGGCTCAAAGGTCATGCCCACCAATCCCATGAAGATCATGCGCACGAAGCCTGTGGCGCTCCAGGTTTGACGGGAGCAGGACTTCCACTCCCGAATACCTTGATCCGATTCCTGCATCCCGCCGTATATTTCGCCGGAAATCGGATGGTAGATTTCCGCGAACTGCGAGTCACGGCAAGCATGCCACGCTAATTTCTTCAACTCGTGCTCGAAGAGATCGGCCTTACCGTATGAAGCGGCTGCATGTGCCCAGAAACCCTGGATGTGGGGCCAAACCGTGCCGCTATGCCGTCCGAAACTCATGCCGTCTGCGCTTTCGTAGCGGGCAAAAGTGGGCCAGACGCAGGGGATACCCGATGGTGTAACGTGCTGATTGCGGAAGATTGCTTCGGCCTGTTCCGCGTCGGCAATGCCAAACAAAAGCACGAAGCAGTGTCCCAATCCTTCTTGGTGGTCGCAGCCGCCAAACGGGTCAACCAGATAGCGGTAGCATCCCTTGTGGGGCTGCCAGAAATGCCGGTTGATGGCTTCTTTCAGGGCCTCCGCTTTTGCCGACCATGTTGGGTCGGGGGGCACACCCAATTCGGAGGCCATACGCTCTGCCAGCACATAGGCATAGTAGTACACGCAATTGGTGGAAAGCGCATGCATCGGGATTCCATATCCCGGTTTGGATGTGTCTTGGGGATTGAATTGGGGCCAGTCGAGAATCGAACTGGATCTGCCCGTAACATAAACGTCCGGGTACGCGGCAATCCCATCACCGTAGACTGCCGGGCCGCGGAACAGGTTTATCGAGGTGTCGAATTCGGTGGATTCCAAAAGCGCCAGAGAATTGCGAGTTGCTTCCAGAGCCAGGGCAAGGAATTCCTTATCACCAGTGTACAGGTATTGCCACCAGGCACCTATCGTCCAGATGATGGCATCCCAGTATTGGCCGGCAATTCGCGTGGTGTCCTCTGTTCTCTCCAACGTTGACAACAGCGTATTGTGTGTTACGTCCGAGAGGAGCATCCCTGCCCCGTTCCACGTGTTGATAGCTGCATCCCGGGTCCAGGGCCTGTCGTAATCCAGGCCGGCCACGAACACAGCTCTGGGGCGATCCAGCAGACCGGATTTGTAAGGAACGATGTTGCCGACAAGGTCTCCGATGGCGATTCGGAATGCGCGGTCAATATCCCGATCGCCAGTGCGAAGGTTCACGAAGCGTGAACTAGGACGTGGGTGCATTCTTTCCCCATGAGCGTTGCGTAGATGCATGAAGGTGACCAGCACTTTCAGTGGCTTTGAAGAGGCGTTTAAGACCAAAATCTGTCTGTGTTCTCGAACACTTTGGGGCTGGAGCGCCTTGACAAGTGCTGGTCACCTGGGAATACCAACGTCCCCGGTTCAATCGGGGTACATTGCCCGGCCGGTGGCCTTCTCTATCCAGCAAATCTTGTCAATATTCAGGCGCAACCAAAGGGTCTGACCTGGCTGGGCTTTAAAATCGGCGCTGGTGTTTACTTTGACCTGTTCAGTTCCCAACTGCATGGTTATCAGGTTGTGGGAACCCAGGGGCTCGACGACGAGCACTTCGGCTTGCAGTGCGCCCTCGGCCGGTGCGGGCAACGTTTCGATATTCTCGGCGCGGATGCCCACCAGCACCGACGGCTCCTTCAAGCGGCTGAGCATCGCTCCGACATCAGGAGGTGGGTAGATGTCTCCGCCGCCTGTATGCACCACTACCTGACCGTCCTCCGTCCGCACCTCCCCATCCAGAAAGTTCATCGGAGGGTTGCCGATAAACCCGCCGATGAAAAGATCGGCCGGTTTGTCGTACACGTTCAAGGGAGTGTCGTACTGGAGGATCTGGCCACTACGCATCACCGCGATGCGGTCGCCCAGGCTCAGCGCCTCCACCTGGTCGTGGGTGACGTAGAGGGTAGTGGCCTCAATTTCTTGTAGCAAGCGTTTGAGTTCCGCCCGCATCTCCAGCCGGAGCAGGGCGTCCAGGTTGCTGAGTGGCTCGTCCATCAACAGCACCAGGGCATCAACAGCGATGGCGCGGGCCACGGCCACTCGCTGGCGCTGACCACCACTCAACTGGGCCGGATAGCGGTCCAGCAGTTCCTCGATGTGCAGAAGTTCGGCGGCGTCTTGGACTCGTTTCTTGATCTCGTCTTTGGGCTTGTGTTGCATGCGCAACCCGAAGGCAACGTTCTCGAAAACCGTCAGGTGGGGGAAGACGGCGTAATTCTGGAACACCATGGCGATTTGCCGCTGCTTCGGTGGGAGGTCGGTCACATCCCTCTGGCCGATGTAAATGCGCCCCTGGTCCACTTGCTCCAGTCCGGCGATGCAGCGCAAGAGCGTTGTCTTACCACACCCGCTGGGACCCAAGAGCACGACGAATTCCCGGTCGTGCACGGTGAGATCAATGTCCCAGACAGCTTTTACTTTACCAAAGGTTTTGCGCACATTTTTCACTTGTATCTCAGCCATGAACAACTCCTGTTACAAATAGCGAATGGCGAATGGCGAATCACGTTTTACGTTTCACGTTTCACGTTTTACGTTTCATTCACTTAAGCGTTATCCCCCACAGGCTAAACAGGTAGCGGCGAATGAAGAACATGAACACAACCGCCGGAACCAGGATGAAGAAACCGCCGGCGAAGCGAAAGGGGATAGGTGACGCCGCCAATTGTACGAACATACGGGCAGGCAGCGTCCGATTCTGGATGGTCAAAATAGTAGCTGCGAACACCTCGTTCCAGGAGAGAACGAAGGTGAAGATGGCCGACGCGGCCAATCCTGGCAGCGCCAGGGGCAATGCCACTCGCGTGAACGCTTGTACGCGGTTGCAACCGAAGACCGTGGCTGCCTCCTCCAACTCCTTGGAGACACCTATGAAGACGCTGCTGGTGACCAGAATAGTTGTGGGCAGAGCCATAGCCACGTGCAGCAAAGCCACACTGATTAGTTTATCGTACAGACCCCATTGCATGAAAGTAACCGCTAATGGGATGGAAAGGATGACAATTGGGAAAGCGCGGGTGGAAAGGATTATGATCCGGAAAGCATCCTTACCCGGAAAGATGTAGCGGGCCAGGGCATAGCCGGCCGGCGCCCCTATCACTAGTGATATGACTAAGGTCAGCAAGGCCACCTTCACACTGTTCCACAGCGAATCCAACACGTATTGGGCGTTGATGAAAAACAGCAGTGTTTCCAGCGAGATAGTCTGTGGGAGCAGTGACTTTGGCCAGCTATAAATCACATCTTTGGGACTGAAAGCTGCTACGGTGATGAAGTAGATAGGGATAAGTATCCACAGCGCTATCAGGATGGCCAACAGGTATGCCAGGACTCGTCCAATCAGGCGACGGGAAAAGGTTTTTTGTTTCATAGTATCATCTCCTCTTTAGTCCGCAGCGCACGCAGGTAAATGAAGGCGGTGATCAGGGAGATGGTTAGGATGAACATGGCGTAGGTCGCAGCCAGGTGGGGATTGCGGTACTCCCTATACCAGAGATATGCCTCGTTTGCCAATACCGTCATGCCCCGACCAGCTATGGCCGACACTACAGCAAAGACCTGAACGGCCAAAATGGTTCGCAGGATCAGTGCTGTCTGGATACTGGGACGCAAGAGCGGCAGGATCACTCGCCACACTCTGGCGAACCATCCTGCTCCAAAGACCTCGGCAGCCTCGACGTAATCCCGGGGAATGGATTGCAGTCCGGCCACCAGGACGACGAACACGATAGAGGTAGCCCGCCAGACCTCGGCCAGAACAATGGCCACTAACGGCCACTTGGTCTGATAATTCAGGAAGAGAAAGGGCTTGTCTATTACTCCCAAGCTATAGAGGAAGGAGTTGAGGTAGCCCCGCTCGGTGAAGATGGAGAACCAGATGATGCCCGCCGCCAGGTCCGAAATGGCCAGCGGAATGGAGTAGATGTAGACCAGCATGTTGGAGCCCCGCAACCGTTCCATCATCAGGAGAGCCATGATCAGTGCCAGAATAAACTGAAGTGGCACGATGGCGATGATTAGCATAACGGTATTGCGGAGGGCCTTCGTGAAGCCGACGTCGTTGAACATGCGTTGCATGTGGGCCAGCGTCAACTGCCCATCATCCGTCCGAAAAGCCAGTCCGAAAGACTGAACCATAGGCCAGGCGAAGAAAAGCGCCAGGTAGAGGATCGATGGCAGCAACAGGAGATAAGGTTCCCAATTGAATCGTTTCAGATTCATAGCTTTCTCCGTAGTTTAAGCAGGGGGAGGCAGAAGGTATCTTGCCTCCCCCTTAGTTAGAAGGCCGTGAAGATCCACACGCCCTGTTTCTATTTCACTTGGCAGGCCCCTGTGCTGGGCGGATCAGGCGGCCAGCAGGGAGCGCCCGTCTCATTCAGCAGTGTCTGCAAGGCCTGAGCCTCGGCCTCGAGCACGGTCTCGATGTCTTTGCCGTCTACGACGATGCCGTTGAAAGCATCGCGATAGATCTTGTTGATCTCACCTGAGCGCGGGCCCAGGCCCACCGGCAACATGGCCGGAATAGCATCGGCTGCTGCCGCCTGTGCGGATACGGCCTCGCCCTGGGCCCGGATTCCGGCCGCGATGGTGTCCGGATATTCGACGTCAATCACCGGGAAGAAGCCGACCTCGCGCAAGGTGGTGATCTGCGTCTCGGGCCGGGTCAAGTACTCGATGAGCGCCGCCGCCCCCTCCGGATTCGGAGCAGTCACGGGGATGGCCAGACCGACGACGACCGGCATGAAGCCTTTCCCCTTGGGACCGGAAGGCGCAGGCAGGGCTACGAAGTCATCCGGCCGCTCCTTGAAGGCGTTGATCAGGCGGGCGGTGTGATCCCAGGCCACCCACACTTCCTCGGACATCAAGGGTTCCTGCATGAACTCGTAGACCATGGACTGCGGATGGACGTACTGCCACAGGTCCTTGATGAACTTCCACATCTCCACCGCCTCGGCACTCTTGAAGGTGGTCACCATCCCACCGGTGTAGGACGGGTAGATGTAACCTTCCAAGAAGCGGTGTATCAGCCCGTTGACGGGGAAGCCGACCTTCTTCTCGCCGGTGGCCTCGTAGATGTTCTTGGCCCAGTCACGGTACTGCTCCCAGGTCAGGGCGTTTGGATCGGCCCCCTCGGGCAGGTAATCCAGGGCCTTCTTGTTGGCGGCGACGATGTAGGTGGCCTGCATCCACGGGATGAAGTACTGCTTGTCGGTGCCCAGTTTGCCGAGCTCCATGTAAGCATCGGGGATGCCCCGCCCCTTCACCTTGTCCAGCAGGGGAGTGAGGTCCTGCAAGGCATTGGCATCCAGCAGGGTTGGGAACTGACCATGCAGTGCACCTATCACGTCTATAGTGCCCTTGCCCGCTTTCACCTCGGCGAGTACCGTGTCCTCGAAGGTGGCATAGTCGGCGGGAATGAACTCCGTGGTGCCGGAGAAGTCGGCCAGGATAACGTTCCGCATCTTCTCCGCTTCCTCCACCGGTACGCACTGGGTGGATATGAAGGCAACCTTGCCGTAGTCCGCGACCTCAGGAGTGGCCGTTGGCTCCTCTGGCTTTGGAGTTGGCTCTACCGTTGGTGTAGGGCAGGCAGTGAGCAACATAGACGCTATCACCACGACAGCTAACAGTGAAGTAAATTTTCTCATGACTCTCCTCCTAAAAGAGTAAGTTTGGGTTAGCGAAACAACGTACCGTTCTGGTCATACGGTCTGCTCTAGTCGGCACATCACCTCCTTTCGCTGGGCTAAGACTTGAACGGCGCTACATTGGTCGAAAACTAACTATTGGTGGGTAGCTCCACTGGACTCGCGAATCACCAGTGTGGGCGCCAACAGGATGTGTCGCTCGGCCACAGGCTCCCCCTTGATGACCTGAATGAGCATCCGGCATACCCGCTGCCCTATGTCATAGATCGGTTGGCACACGGTAGTCAAGGGGGGATGAGCGTGCGCGGCCAGGGGAATGTCGTCGAAACCGGTGATGGCCACATCGTGGCCTACGTTCAGACCGCGCTCGTGGGCCGCGCGCATCACGCCGAGGGCCATCAGGTCATTAGCTACAGCGATGGCCGTGGGAGGGTTGGGCAGGGAGAGCAGGCGGTGTGCGGCCTGATAGCCGTCTTCCTCTGTCAGGTATCCCACTACCACCAGGTTCTCATCATAAGCCAGTCCACTCTCTTCCAGGGCCTGCTTGTACCCTGCCAGACGATGGGTGGCAAAGGTCAGGTTCAGCGGGGCGCTAACGTAAGCGATGCGTTCGTGACCCAAATCAATCAGGTGTTGGACGACGTCGCGCAGCCCCTTCTGCCCATCCACGTCCAGGTAAGGAAAATCCTCATTCGCCTGAGAACGGCCAAAGGCAACGAAGGGGAAGTTCCGTTGCGTCAGGTAGGCAAGACGGGAATCCTCGATCCGCGTGCGCACGACTAACACGCCGTCCACCCGCCGCCCGTCCACCAGTCTATGGTAAGCTTCTTCTTCCTCGGGACTGTCGGGTGAGCGGGTGGAGACCAGGAGGTCGAAGTTGTGACGCGCTGCTTCGTTGCCGATGCCAGCCAGAAGCTCGCTAAAATAGGGGTCAGAAAAGCGGGGGCCAAAGGTGGGGATGACAAAGCCAATGGTGTCGGTGCGGCGCTTCTGAAGTTGGCGGGCAGTGGCGCTGGGATAGTATCCCAGTTCCTCAGCGGCGTGGAGAACTTTCTCTCGCGTTGCCTCGGCGACATCTTCATAGCCGCCCAGAGCGCGAGAGACGGTAGTGACCGAGACACCCACTCGTTGGGCGATGTCCTTTAGGGTCACAGCCACAGCTCAGCCCCCTTGCCAATCAATCCGAAACGTTTTGGAAACTGCTTATATTATAATCCAAAACGTTTCGGATGTCAAGAGGGAATTGGGGAAGAATCTCGTTCCGGCTACGAGGTGGAAAGCCCCCTTCGGGGGCTCCAGAGGCCCGGAGGGCCTTGCATCTCGTAGCTCGGACGTTCCACGTCCGAGCGGGTCTGAGCGACCAACACGTTACCGGGGGACTACCTGTT
>JAGGZG010000091.1 GCA_021162125.1 Anaerolineae bacterium | reverse complement strand
CGTCCGAAAGATTCTCGCGGGCGACGCAAATGTTGTAGGGCAATCCGTATTGATTGTACATCCGATGGTCAAGTTCGTCAAGGAGAAAGAACGTGATTCGACTCGTGGCCCTGGACGTGGACGGGACGCTGCTCAATAGCCAGGGACAGTTGAGCGCGGCCAACGCGGCGGCCATCGCGCAAGTGAAGTCAAAGGGCGTCAAGATCGTTCTGGCGACGGCGCGCCAACCCCGCTCGGCGAGCCGGCTCGCCCAGGAACTCGGGCTCACGACGCCACTCATCTGTCACAATGGAGCCGTGGGCTACCGCCCAGAGGACGGGGTTGAGCTGTGGCATTTTCGCCTGGACCTGTCCTGCGCGAAAGAGATCGCCGCGTACGCGGACGAGCACGGCTTTGAGCTGAGCATCACCGTGAACGGACTTACCTACTACCGCCAACGGCCTGGACAAGCGCTGGGCCCCCTCGACGAGGGTCATTACGTCCTGGCAAGCAACCTGGAGGCCGTGACCCGGCCTCCCACGCGCATCATCGCCCACGGTGCAGAGGCAGCCACGGCCATCTGGTGCGAGTTCAGACCTCGCCTGTGGGCGCAGGTACGCTTTGATCGGTACTACCGGGAGGGAACGCTGTACTCGCTGACCATGGTCAGCGCGCGGGCGTCCAAGGGCGCAGCGCTGGCCCGGCTGTGTCGCGAGTGGAAAATCGCCCCCGAGTCGGTACTGGCCATTGGGGATGGCGAGGCCGACCTGGAGATGTTCGCCCACGCGGGCCTGAGCGTGGCCGTAGGCAACGCCCCACCCGTGGTACAGGCCGCAGCCGATGCCATCGCTCCCAGCAACGACGAAGATGGCGTTGCCTGGGCCATCGAGCAGTTCGTGCTGTGAGCTGGCTATCCAGCGCCGGGGAAGCCATCTCTCCGGTCCCCCTTCTCTCCTGTTGCGCGAGGGAGAAAGGGGAACAAGGGAGAGCGATGTGAGAAGAAATTGAAGAGGTCAGGCATTATTCGTGTCATTCGCCCATTGGTGACATTCGTGATAAGGCAATGTCGGGTTGATGCATCACAGGGATGAGGATTGCCGGCTCCATCGTCATCTCCTCGGCACGTAAGTACCCAGCAGCAGCACCGCCAAAACCCCCAGGGCTATCAGGGCATCCACCCAGGCCCTGGTCCGAAGATACGTAACCAAAGCCAGGACCACCCGGAAAGCCGGTAACGCAGCCAGGATCACGATTCCCATACACAGAAGTCCCTCCCCGCTCTGCAAAGCCTCCGGATGTAGGAGCCCTCTAATGGGCATCGCCGGTGGTCCCGGCAATATGAGTCTCCCACCAACGGCCACGTCCAGGAACCCTTTCATCATCAGTGCTAAGGCTACCGAGGTGACAGACAGAGAAAGCCACCGAGTGACCATTTCCCCTCTGCCTCCGCGATTTTCGGATTCAGGGCATGACATGAATTCCCACTCCCTCGAGAAGCATCTGAACTCCCATCGCCAGAAGCAGTAGGATCAGGGATTGCTCCAACCAGGCTACACGCAGACGGGGTGCCAACCGCCCGCCACCCACCGCGCCTATGAATACGCCCATCACCGTTGGCACAGTCACCAGGGGATAGACGTCGCCACGAGCGTAGTAGACAAAGACGCTCGCCCCGGCAGTGATGCCCACCATAAAGTTGCTGGTCGCCGTGGCTATTCCCAGGGGAACGCCCATAAGGGCATACATTATCGGGACTTTGATGAAGCCCCCGCCGACGCCCACGAGCCCCGACAAGGTCCCAGCGATGCCGGCGAGTCCCAGGCCCGCCGGCCAATGGTGAGCTTCGTAATCGCCCTGCAAAAGGCTCTCGCCGGATGTGCGTCCCTGGGCGATACGGCGGTGCCTTGTCTTCCGCCAGGTATATCCAGCGGTGAAAAAGACCACGGCCGCGAATAGCAGACTGAGAATCCTGGCGCTTAGATGCCCGGCAAGCAAGCTGCCCATCACCGCTCCAGCGGTGGTTGCCAGCTCCAGGCGCAACGCCAGGGACACATTGGCATTGTGCCCTTTGGTGGCCGTCACTGCCACCCCCGCGGACGTGGCTATAACTCCTACCAGGCTTGTACCGATGGCGATACGGATAGGCAGGTGGAAAACCAGGGTGAGAGCTGGCACGAGGAAAATACCACCTCCGAGCCCCAACAATGCCCCCAGAGTACCAGCTATCGCGCCCGTGGCCAACAAAGCCAGCGTAGTAAACATAATGTCTCCCGTATCTTAGCTTCCCTAATCTACTCCAGCGAACAGGTCCGGGTGGTACTGGCGGGCCAGCTCAGGGTATTCTAACACAACTCGCTCGCCAAGTCCAATCAAGCCGCCGGTCTGAATACACCGCGAATCCGAACTTGCCAAATTCGGCCTGCTGGCTACAATATCCACATCTGGATCAGCATCCCGGGCCAAATCCCCGGCTGCTTACCCAGAAATCAACTCATGGAGGGATTAGATGGACTGGAAAGTACTGTTCAGCACCTTCGCCCTGCTCTTCGTCGCCGAGTTAGGTGATAAGACACAACTGGCAGTGATCACCATGACTTGCAAGCACGGCAAGCCCTGGCCGATTTTCATTGGAGCGACCTCGGCCCTGGCGCTGGTCACATTGTTGGGGGTACTTAGCGGGAGAGCAGTGATCTGTATCGTACCTGCGCCCATCCTGACTAAAATCTCGGCAGCGATGTTCATCGTGCTTGGCGTGTTGATGTGGTTTGAGGTATTGTAGCTTTGCATTCACTCCAACCGCACCTACCATGCCCTAAAGTCAGGGACAAACTACTTGCTCCCTGGCGCGATTTGTGGTAAACTTGAATAGATATACCGAGCGCGTATGAGAAGCGTAAAAACAAGTCCCCGTTTATACGCCTCTATACCTGCCAATGAGCCGTGCAACGTGATGCGTGAGGGTCACGTTTCACGCATCACTCATCACGTCTTGGAGAGTCAAAAGTGCACATCGGCCCTGGTCCTGTTTTCACTAAAAAACAGAGGGAGAAGAGGAGAGGAAATGTCAAAAGGTCGCGTTTTCAGCGGGGCAAGGCCCACAGGCCGCCAGCACCTGGGGAATTACCTGGGGGCAATCCAGAATTACGTCGCTCTTCAGGAGGAATACGATTGTGTGTACTGCGTGGTGGATCTCCACGCCTTGACCACGCTGCGAGACACCGAACACCTCCGCGAATGGACTCGCGAGATGGTCCTCGATTGGCTGGCGGCGGGGATGGACCCGGAGCAAACCATCATTTTTGTCCAGTCACACGTTCCTCAGGTAACGGAACTGCATACCATTCTTTCGATGGTCACCCCTCTTGGAGTTTTGCTGAGGTTGCCTACGTTTAAAGAGAAGGCCCGCCAGCAGCCAGACAACGTGAACTACGGATTGGTCGGCTATCCTGTGCTCATGGCGGCGGACATCACGTTGTACAAAGCGGACACCGTCCCGGTGGGCGTGGATCAGGCCGCCCATCTGGAATTCACCCGTGAGATCGTGCGCCGCTTCAACAATCACTTCGGGCCGGTGCTCGTTGAGCCCCAGGCCAAATACACCGATTTTCCTAAAGTGTTGGGCACCGATGGCGAAAGTAAAATGAGCAAGTCGCTCAATAACCACATCGAAATCGCCGCCACGCCGGAGGAAATTCTCCAGCGAGTGATGACCATGGTCACCGACCCGCAACGCAAGTACCGCAGCGATCCCGGCCGGCCAGAAATTTGCAACGTCTTCCAGATTCACCGCTACTTTGCCGACGAAGCCACCATGTCCCAGATTGACGCCGACTGCCGGGCGGCAAAGATCGGCTGCGTGGAGCACAAAAAACGGTTTGCTGCCGATTTAGCTGCCTACTTTGCCCCCTTACGCGAACGACGGGCCGAGTTCGCTGCCCAACCCGATTACGTGTGGGACGTCCTGGCCGACGGCGCACAGCGGGCTAAAGCCATCGCCACCCAGACCATCGCCGAGGTGAGGGAAGCCGTTGGGTTACCATAACTGATCCGCCATTGCAGTAGGGCATTGCACATAAGGAGGTCGCTCTATGGAAATCACCCTTGCCGATGAAAAGGCCTACGTTCTGAAACCCGTGTTGAGCTGGGAACAGGCCAAGGAACGAGCCTGGGACAAGAAAATCCAGGTCTTCTCCAAAGGGCTCACCTCACTTTTCTCCCGCCCCAAAAGCGAGGAGGTGGAAATTGTCTACAGCGAGCGCCGCCTGGAGCCATTCTGGCACGTGGCATGCAGTGCGCACTACGTCTACGACCGCACTCGCCAATATACAATTCCCATCCCACAGCCCGAAGTGCAGTCGGTGACCTTGTACGGCCATGATTTCCCCGTCGAGGGCAAGGGCACGCGGCGGATCACCATCACCGGCACCGAGCATTGCCACGAAGAACACGAGCGGGAAGCCTTCTTCGACAGCGTGTCTGGTGAGGAGCAACCCTGGGCCCACTACCTCCAGTACGCCAAAGACGAGATCACCGACTTGGAGTCCTTTGCTCCAGAGGGGGACATCGTGGTGCCCCCTACGGTACGCGCCTCTTTCGTCGTTCGCCAGGTGCTCGGCGGAATGCTCAAGCCCGTGCAGGCCGACACTCTGCTGGAAGAGCGGGTGGCAGTGGAGAAAATTGACCTTTACTACCGCCCAATCTACGCCTTTGAGTACCTGTGGAAGCCCAAGAACCGCAAAGCCGTGGGGGAGTTTGATGGCCTGACCGGCGAGCTGCGCACCGGTGGCAAGACCATCCGCCAGCAAATCAGCGCGGTACTGACCAAAGACCTCCTATTTGATGTGGGCGTGGATGCGGTGGATCTGCTCGTCCCTGGCGGGGGGATCGCCATCAAAGTGGGCAAGGCCATCGCGGAAAGCCGCCGGCGGAAGAGCTCCCAGCAGCAATAGCACGCAAGTTCTCGTTACCCTCCCTCAAACCCACCCTTCCCCCCTGAAACCCGATTCGATCCGCACAGTCCCACTTTGGGGATAGCGCAGCAAATCCCTGGGGAGCACGAGGGGATACCCCTCGTTTTTTCTCTCCCCCAACGCCTCGTGGGTAGCGCCGACTTGTTGCGGAATCCCACTTTGTTCGTGTTCTTGACGAACAAAGAGTTCCATGATATACTTAACGCTGCATTCAGAGTAGACTGCGCGGCTCAGGCAATGGCCGCCTGACCTACCATTCAGCCGAAAGCAACTGAATGGATCGTGGGTCTGCATCTTGAAGCTAAGGAAGCTTTCTTGGACAAGAATGTCTTGACGGCCGACCCCAGCCTGATGCGCGATTTCAACAAAGCCCTCGTCCTCAGCCTCATTCGCCAACAGGGAACCATCTCCCGGGCCGACATCGCTAAACAAACCCACCTCAGTCGTTCCACTGTCTCCAACATCGTCACCGAACTGCTGGCCGCAAACCTGGTGCAGGAATCAGGCACTGGCCAGTCCCAGGGCGGGCGACGCCCCATCCTCATTGAGTTCAATTACCAGGCCGGTTACGTAGTAGGTATCGAACTAGGAGCTACTCACGTCCTCGTCGTCGTCACCGATCTAAAACCCCAAACCATCGCCGAGATGGAGCGCGATTTCGATTTGACCATCGGGCCGGAGGCGGGACTCAGCCTGGTAGCAGAGATGACCCGCCAGGCCCTCGTCCAGGCAGAGGTAAGCCTGGAGCAGGTGGTAGGGATTGGTTGGGGTGTGCCCGGCCCTGTGCGCCACACCACGGGCACTGTGGCCTTTCCCCCTATAATGCCCGGCTGGCACGGTTTCCCCCTACGCGCCCGACTGGAAGAGGAGCTGGGAGTTACGGTTTATCTGGATAACGACGCCAATCTGGGAGCTCTGGGGGAATGGGCGCACGGTGCGGGGCGGGGAGTGGATAACCTGGCTTACATCAAGGTGGGCACAGGGATCGGCTGTGGCCTGATCCTCGGTGGCGAGATCTATCGTGGTCAAAGCGGCAGCGCCGGGGAAATCGGCCACATCACCGTGGACGAAAATGGCCCACCGTGCCGTTGTGGTAACTACGGCTGCCTGGAGAGTATGGCGGCAGGGCCGGTTATTGCCCATCGAGCTCAATCAGCCATCAGGGCCGGGGAAAAAACCATCCTGTCCACGGCGAAACCTTTGGAGGAAATAACGGCGGCGGACGTATCGCGAGCCGCTTCTCAGGGCGATCCCCTGAGCTTGCAATTGTTCCACGAGGCGGGGCGACACATCGGGGTGGCCCTGGCCGGTTTGATCAACCTCCTTAACCCGAAGCTAATCATCATCGGCGGCGGGATGGCCCAGGCCGGGGACATTCTGCTAGAGCCCATTCGCCGCAGTGTGCAAAGCCACGGGTTGAGGATCGCCGTGGAGAGCTGCCAGATCGTCCAGGCTCAGTTGGGGCGCGAGGCAACAGCCCTGGGAGCCGTGACATTGGCCCTGGAAAAGATGTTCCGTAAGCCTGAACTGAACCTCGCGGCTTCTATTCCATTTCCTGTCCACCTTTGATCGTTGGTCAATGGGGCTTTTGCTTTTCTGTCAGCATGGTACTGGAAACGCGCTTCTGGCACGACGTAAGTCGGTTATCTCAGCGAAAGGGGGGATGCGTAGGGAAGAAAACAAACTAGGCCAATAACCTGACCATCGGACGGGTAGGGAACCCCCGTCATCACTAAAATAACTTAGGAGGAGATGTAAAGATGAAAAAGCTATTCGCGGTACTGAGCATCCTGGTGATCGCCAGCCTGCTGCTCACCGGCTGCCCCAAGGCCACCCCGGCCGGGCCCAAAGAGGTCAAAATCACCTTATGGACCAAGGAAGGCGAGGCCGACGGCGGCTTGCAGTTCGTACAGGCCCTGTGCGATGCCTACACTGCGGAACACCCGGAGGTGACCTTCGAGGTCGTCAACAAGGACGTCGAGGCCCTGCGTGAGGACTTCCAGACCGCCAGCCTAGCCGGTACACCGCCGGACCTGCTGTGGACGGTCAATGACCACGCCGGCCCTTTCACCACCGCCGACATCATCCAGCCGGTGGACGACCTTTTCGACCTGCGAAAGTACGTGGACTCGGCCCTGGCCGCCGTGAAGCTGAACGGCAAAACCTGGGGTGTGCCCATCGCCAACGGCAACCATCTGATGCTGCTCTACAACAAGAGCCTCATCGCCGATCCACCCAAGGACACCGATGAGTTGTTCGCCAAGGGCAAGGAGTTGACCCACGGCGAACAGTACGCCCTGGTCAGGAACCAGACCGAGCCCTTCTGGCTGGTTCCCTGGCTGGGTGGATTCGGTGGCGCGGTGTTCGCCGAGGATGGGAAGACCCCCACCCTGAACACCAATGCCATGGTGGACACCCTGAAGTTCCTGCACGCCATGAAGTACGACGCCAAGATCATCCCGCCGGAGTGCGACTACAACGCGGCCGACACCCTCTTCAAAGAGGGCAAGGCAGCCATGATCATCAATGGCGACTGGTCGCTGGGCGGCTACAAGGACGCCCTGGGCGACAACCTGGGCGTGGCCCGCATCCCCAAGGTCACGGCCACCGGCGAGTGGCCCAAGCCCTACACCAGCGGCGTGTTCTTCATGCTTCCCAAGGACCTGTCGGGTGACAAGCTGAACGCCGTCAAGGACTTCATTAACTTCGCCACCGACAAGGACAACCAGTTGAAGATGGTCAAGGAGTTGACCCGCCTGCCGGCCCTGCAGGAAGCCCTGAAGGACCCGCTGATCACCGACGACCCGATCCTGAAAGGCTCGGCTGACCAGATGGTGGTTGGCACGCCGATGCCCACCGTCATGGAGATGCGCTGCAACTGGGACGCCATGAAGCCCGAGATGCAGGCCGTGCTGGCCGATACCAAGTCTCCAGAGGACGCCGCTGCCGCCATGCAGTCGGCCGCCGAAGCTTGTATCGCGGCACTGGAATAGCCTGAGGATTAACTTAGACGAGGAACGGGGAATCCCGTTCCTCGTCTATTGCTCATTTATGTCAAGCCAACGTCCTGGCG
>JAGGZG010000396.1 GCA_021162125.1 Anaerolineae bacterium | reverse complement strand
GGGGTGACGGATAGTGCCTGGCGCATGGCGGCCACCAGGTCGTCCAGGGTGACGTCCTCCAGATCGAGGGTGCGCTCCAGCCGCGGAGGTGGAGCTAACCGCAGGTAAGCCCGCAGTCCGGCCTCCTCCCGCCGGCGCAGGGATTCAGCCACCCGCTTGAACCGCCTATACTCGATGAGCTGGCGGGCCAGGTCCTCGCCCACGTCCTCTTCCTCGGTAGAGAGTGACCCCGGCGGCTGGGGCAGCAGCGCACGTGATTTGATGAGCAATAACTTGGCGGCCACCACCAAAAAATCGGCCAGCACCTCGGCCGGGGGTTTTTCCATGAGGGACAGGTAAGTCAGGTACTGATCTGTCACCTGGGCCAGGGACACGCTGGTGATGTCCAGTTCCTCGCGCTCGATGAGATGCAGCAGAAGGTCAAGCGGCCCCTCGAACACGGGCAGGCGGACCTGGTACGGTTGAGTGATAATGAAGTGTTCGCTCATGGAGTGAGTAACTTTTCTGTGGTTAAAATTTCGGGGTAAGCGTGGGGCGTCAGCATCGCTGACGCCCCATTGTGGAATTTCGGGTACGGGTGCGGCCTAGCCGAAGCCCGGTGTGATGAAACGCTGGCCTTTCTTGGCCATAGAGTTCAACTTGCGTGCTGTTCCGGCCGGGGTCTTTCCGGCGATGCGCTCCACTTTGCAACCCGCGTCGCGCAACATCTGCTCGGCCTTCTTGTCTACCCCCAGCGGCCCACCGATGATGGTGACGTAACGGGCATGCTTGGCGTCGTCCACCGAGAAGCCACAGGTGGGGAGGAAAGCCTCAATGTACTTGATTGCTCCCTCCCAGTCCTCCTTGGCCCAGCGCTCCTCTTGATCGGGATGCTGCCAGAACAGGACGTAATGGTAAAGCGGCTTGGCGACGGTGGTTTGCACCTGCTCCTGAACTTCTTCGATCTTGTTCATCAGCATGTCGCGCCATTTCTGGCCGCTGGCCCATTGTAAGCCGGGACACTGAGTGTTCACAAAGTCGCAGTGCCCATGAATTGCATCGCGGGTCAGGCCAAACTCCTGCAGAAGGTAGGCGCAGAGCTGCGCGCCACTGGCTAGCTGCTCAGGAGTGGGGACGTCGTTGGTGAAATTCCCGGCAAAGCAGATGCCGATGCTCACCGGGTTGGCCTGCCTGGCGTGGAAGGAGATGGTCTCCAGCTTGTTGGTCTGGTAAATCGTTCCGTCGGGAGCGATGACGAAGTGATAGCCGATGCCGGGCCAGTTCAACTGTTTGACGTGCCACCTGGCGATGGCCTCCGGCCCCACAGTGCCAGAGATTGCGCTGTGGTGGATGATCAGGTATTGGATGTCGTCCAGACTGCGGGTCTCGTATTTGTTGGTCTCGTGCGTGGGCAACGTGTCCGTGATGTCCTGGATGTTGGGACGCGGTATCTTGATGGGTACACTGCTGGTCATCAGCAGTTCCACCTGGCGCTTGAGTTCGGTGTTCTCGGCCTGGAGATCAGCGACTTTGTCCCGCAGGGTGGCAAGCCGGGCTTGTAGGTCGGCGATGGTCTTCTGTAGCTGAAATGCCTCCCGGCCAATGTCTATCAGGCGTGCCTGTCCGGGAGCATATTCCTCCATCGCCACTTTCTCGAAATACTGGACTCGTTTGCCGTCACGGGTGATTTCCTTGGCAATGGGCAGGCCACACACTGAGGCTCCCAGCTTGGTGTAAAGCGTCAGGAAAGGCACCTTGACGCGCACGTTGTTAATGAGAATCTCGAGGGCGGGTTTGACCTCGACCTGGAGTTCCAGCGGACGGCTGCCCCGCGCGGAGAACCAGGTGACCCCCTCCTCGACCAGGTCCCACTGGAGCACGTACCGTCCCGGTGTGTCGGGAGCCATCACCTTGGTAGTGATTGTCACCTCCTGGCGTGGAGCTACGTTCTGGGGCAGTGTGCCCCGGTAATCCTCCCGCACCAGCACGGTCTGGCCGTTGAGGTACCAGTGGAAGCCCAGGCGCACAGGATTGTTGCCTCTGGCCACCCACGTTTTGCTCCCCTCGTTGCGCAGGCGGAAAGTCACACTCACCACCTCGCCGGCCCGTATCTCGGCGGGCACTGTGTGGCTGAGGAAGTTGACCCGGTACTCGGGGATAGCCCGTTCGTACCACACGTATTCGTGGTCCATCGCCTGCTTGAAGTCTTCGATCACCCCTCTTTTGCCCTCGATGTACCACTTGTCGTACTTCGGCCAGCGATAGAGAAGTAGGCAGCGAATCTGCTGGTGTCCGGGTATTAAATTCCAGTCGTGTATCTCCTTGTAGGCATTGCGTACCCAGCCACTGTTCACGTCCGCCCAGGGGTCGTCCTGGTCGGTCTCGGTGATGTACACGGGCAGGTCGCGCATAGCTGCCGGGATAGCATTCATGAGGTCCCGATAGGCGCGGAAGTGGTAGTACCGATTCTGGTAGGGTGGTCCCATCTTCTCATCGCTGAACACCAATTCGGGCTTGGTGCCGTGGGTGTAGGTGTGAAGGCCGATCCCGTCGCACTGGCCTCGCAGCAGGCGCAGGATGTCGGTGAAGTAGCGGATCCAATCCCCGGATTCGTTCCCCGGATAGGCGGTCTGAATGTTCCATGGAGCTACCGGGCCCACGACTACCCGATCCTGCTCGTGTCCGGAACGCCGGCGAATCTCGGCCCGGCATTTCTTGAAGCACTCGGCGTACAATTGCGGGGTGATAGGCTGGCCATTGGGCCGCTCCTGGCCGTGGTTCATCTCATTGCCGATGATCCAGATGTGTGCACCGGGTGAGTGCTCGACGAAATTTCCACAGCGGCGGGCGAAGTTGTCGTACTCGCTGGGCAGAGGGATGGTGCCAGCAGAACCATACCCGTGGTTCAGGCGGACGATGATGCCGAAGCCTTGTTTGGACCAGGCGGTGTAGTCGTGACCGCTTTGATCGTTGGGGTTATGGCCGAGAGCCTCGGTGAAGAGCAGCCAGCCGATCTTCCCTTTCTCGACCATGACTTTCTCACCGCCTGGCTCGTGAAATCCGAACAAGTATTTGGGTTCGTTCCATGATGCCATAAGGTCTTGTCCTCCTTTCGGCAGGTGCGTCCTGAGCGCAGTCGAAGGGCTCCTGGCAAGCCTTTCAAACTTGGACCGTGACTACTCATTCTGCTCGGCTTGGATCTGGCGATCCAAGCCCCCTGCGACGAAAAACGGCTCTTTGCAAGCTAGAAGCAGCGTTACTCCTCAGGCCAGCGGTTGAAACCGCGCCTGAGGAGCTAAAGCTGGCTGTCCACCTGCGTGGACAGGCGCGTCCACGCAGGTGGACGCTCGGCTGCAAGCCCTCTAGAGGCGATTTCAATCGC
>JAGGZG010000105.1 GCA_021162125.1 Anaerolineae bacterium | reverse complement strand
TCGAACCACGATCCAAAGAAGTCCCTGACCGATTCGCCGCTTTCCACCCGGCGCAGGTATTTCTCTAACGGAAGGCGTCCCGCCAGCCAGGGGAAGACGTGTTCCCTGGCGATCTCCTGCCAATCCAATCCCTGGCTCTCGTAATCCTGTACCTGCCTGGCCAGCAGTTCCGGGTATTTGGCCATGTAGGAGGTTCGCCATCGTTCTATCTGCCTGTCCAGGGGTTCTGAGCGAACGTCCGACCAGTAGGCCAGGAAATCGTCGAAAGTGTCAATGATTCTCCACCGGCGAGCGTTCATTGAGCATCTCCAGAAAGGCCTGCACGCGGGTGCGAATCTGTCCCGTAGCCGGGGTCTGCTCGGTTTCCAGGTGCAGGAAAGGCACGCCGGCCGCTTCCAGTTCCGGCTTGACCAGCACATAGTCGAAGGCGTGGGGATCGCAGAACTTGGGTAGGACGAAGATCACGCCATCGGCTCGCGCCTCCTCGACTCTCTGTCGCAGGTGCGCACCGCGCGGTAGCTCCGGCTGGTACTTGACCGGGCACGGCAGGCGGGTCAGGGCCCGGCCGGCCAGGGCGGCAATGGGGTCGCCTACCTCGGCCACTAGCTCAGCGAAAGAGCGGGTACCGGTGCACAGATCGTCGTCGGCCACCCGCGCGCCCAGCTCATCCAGCACGTCGAGCAGCGCGGGATCGTCCAACACCGCCCCGACGAGCACCACGCGCGGGCTGCCCGGCCTCGATGGGATATTCTCCAAGTGCTCCACCAATTCTGCCAGCAAGGGGACGTACAGCTCAGGGGGCATTTTCGCTCCGGCATCCATCACGGAATAGAACTCCGCCGCCGTCAGCCGGTCACGAAGCGCGTGTAATCGGCTTAGCAGGCGGCGCTTCTCGTTGTAGAGGACGACGCTGGCTTGCAGTGCTTCGTCGCTGATCGGTCGCCCGCTGTGTTCGGCCAGGCGGGTGCGGAATCGCTGCAACTCGGCGATCAGGTAGGGGCGTGCGCTGGGCGAGACCAGGTTGGTGGGCACCATGACCGTCTCCACCCAGCGGCTACCCGGCTTGGCGTTGATGGCCCACAGATCGGCCAGAGCCTGCATAGTGTCACACGTGTGCGCAAAGACCATCCCCGCCAGGAAGTGCAGCTCCCTGCGCAGGAGCTGGTCCAGTGCGCTGCGGCACAGGGCGCAGGTGTAACTTTGCAAATGGGCGTCGGCGTGAGTGGGTACCTGGGGCGTGGTGCGCACCCGCACGGGGACGAAACCCGCCGCGTGGATGATTTCCTCGGGCACGTAGGTGCACGTGTAACCCATCGCCCGGCGATCTGGGTAGCGCTCTGGCCAGACGGCGAGCGGTGCTCTGGCGGCGGTGATGAGTTGGGTGAGGGGTGAATATTCTGCGGTCATCTCTTCCTCGGTGATTTGGTGTCCCTCCGACGCACCGGCCTGAAGAGCCGGCGCTGGTCTGTTTTTCCAGCGCCGCCGGTTCACGGCGGCGCGCTTTTCCCTCCCGCCGTAAACCGGCGGGAGCCCGCGTTAAGCCGGAATCTTGTCAGGATGGTGTGTATATTGGTCCCGAACATACTGTCTTGCCCGATCTAGATTGCGAGGGCTGATCGTATCAATGCGGTAACCTCGCATCCAGTGCAGAACGTTCTCAAAGTCGTGATGGTTGTTCGCTTCATGGGCAGCAGTTCCTTTGAGATAGTTAATCACCTCTGGGATGTAGTGGGTGGGACGCAGGCTCAGGATCAGGTGGACATGGTCGCATACAATGCCTTGTTCCAAGAGGTGAATTTCCAGTTCATCGCATTTGGCGGGGAAGAACCGTCGCAGAAAGGTAGCAATCTCTTGATTGATCAGTGGGTGGCGCTTGTATGTGACGAAGACTACGTGGTAGTACAAGGCGTAGCTGTTATGATTGGGTTTGTGATTCTCTCCCAGATCCCAGGACACGGTGCTTCTCCTTCCGCATCGGCCTGATCTTCCGCACCGACCTGAAGCGCCGGTGCTGGCCTCCAGCGCCGCCGGTTTTACGGCGGCGCGTTTTTCGGCCTGAAGGGTCTTCCGCACCGGCCTAAAGAGCCGGTGCTGGTTTGGCAGCGCGCGTCTACGCTTATCCAAAGCGCGCGTTGCTCTCCACCCGCTGATTCAGGATTGTACCCAGCTCGGCGGGCGTGGCAGCGGTGATGATGTCCAGGTCGGCGGTGAACTTGCGCCGCAGGTAATCTAGCAGCTCCTCGTCGGGATTGATCACGGTGATGGTGTGGCCCAGGTCGCCGTGAACTACCCCGGCGTCGTCGGCGCTCTGGCCGTTGGTCACCCGATAATGGAGCAGGTAGGGCAGGGCGGCTTCGTACCAGGTGCGCTCTACACCCTGGGGGAAGAGCACGTAGTGGCTGCGATAGTGCATCACGTGCTCGACGAGCTCCAGGCTGGCCTCGTCCCAGTAGGAGTCGTTGTGCTTCACCCGCCAGCGAGGAAATGCTTTGGTAAACACGGTGATAGTCTCGGCCAAGCTCTCCGTCTCCACCACGGGCTGAATCCACCGGTCGTACTGCTCCAGGACCTCGCCCCACACCACCTGGTCGGACAGGGGATCGGTGCCTCCGTAAGGGTCAATGCCCACGCAGACCCGATACTCGCCCGGCTGTTCGGAGACGTTGGGGTCGTCTTTCTGGCTGGACCAGACCTGCACCCAGATGCCGAATTTCACTTTCCAGTTCTTGGGCACCTGCACCTGCTGGTAAAAGCCTGCCGTGTGCGTACCGTACAGGGTGAAGAACTTCTGGGAGTAGCGGCCTTTGCGCACGCGGCGGGTGCCGTATACCTGGGAATCCTCCGGGCGATACTCCGGGCGGCGGTTGTAACCCCCACTCGATCCGTCCGGCACGTCGGTGGGATCGCGTTCGTCCCACCAGGGAACCCAGCCGTTGCCCAGGACCAGCTCATCGGCTCCTGCGCGATAGAACCCCTCTTCGAAATTCGGGTTTTTCAGCATGGATGGGCCTCCTTATCCTATACCGAGCACGTCTGAGAAGATGGAACATGTATGTCCCCATTATGTGCTCCTTATACCTGCTGGTGAGCCCAGTACTTTTGCAGATTTCACAAAGTGGCTATGCATGGATCGCGCCCCCCTCTAGCTCCCTTCACAAGTGTAGGTTTTTTGAGGGCGCG
>JAGGZG010000078.1 GCA_021162125.1 Anaerolineae bacterium | reverse complement strand
GCGAGACTCAGCTCGAGGTGGACCGGCGGCGCATCCACGAGCGCATTGCTCATCTCAAACGCGAGTTGGAGGAGGTGCGTACCCATCGCCGCCTGTATCGCCAGCAGCGGCAGCGTAAGGGCATACCGGTGGTGGCCCTCGTCGGCTACACTAACGCCGGCAAATCAACTCTGCTCAATGCTCTCTCCGGGGCGAACGTCTTCGTCGCTGACCAGCTTTTCGCCACCCTGGACCCGACCACGCGGCGCGTGGAGCTTCCTCAGGGGCTGGTGGTGCTGTTCACCGACACCGTGGGCTTTATCCAAAAGCTGCCCACTCAGCTCGTCGCCGCTTTCCGCGCCACGCTGGAGGAGGTGACCGAGGCGGATTTGCTACTGCACGTGATTGACATAACTCATCCGAACGTGTACGAGCAGGTGGCAGCGGTGCACGATACTCTGGTGGAAATCGGGGCTACCGAGAAGCCGGTGCTCAACGCCTTGAACAAAATTGACCGCTTCCGTGATCCGCAGGCTTTGGCCGACCTGTTGGCCGAGTTTCCCGACAGCATTCCCATCTCCGCGCTGCGCGGGGATGGTCTGGATGCGCTGCTGGCGCGGGTTGAGGAGGTGCTGCAGGTGAGGATGGTCAGCGTGGACGTGGTCATTCCATACGAGCGCGGCGACCTGGTGTCTGATTTCCACGAGCGGGGACAGATTGATCAGGAGAGCCACGTTGCCGAGGGGACGCGCATTCGGGGGCGGCTACCCCGCGAGCTGGCCGCGCGGTTCCGGGAACATGAGAGTTAGGCGGACAGGTAGCCAACTTCCCCCTTGCGCGCGAAGCGCGCGGGGGGGACTGAGGGGGGGAGAGAAAGTCGCCCCCCTCTAGCTCCCCCCGTGAAACGGGGGGAGAACTCGCCCTCACAGGTGTGGGTTTTTGCCCGGAAGCCCCGGACGTGAACGTCCGGGCTGAAAGGACGAAGCCCTGGCGGGCTAATTTAGCTCCCGGAGGGGGCTTGGCCCTTTTAGCCCGATGCCTGAGCATCGGACACTAGGCCCCCGACAGAAAAACCTACACCTGAGAGGAAGGGGGAAGCTCCCTTTTCCCTTCGCCTGCGCGTGAGCGCGGGAGAGGGGAAGAAGCCGGGAGATGGGGTGAGGGCCATATCCGTCTCGCTAAACGCTAACAAAAAACGCCCGTGGTCCTTCGATCACGGGCGTGCGTCACTCCGGCAGTTGTTCCCGGCCAGTTTTTACGCTGAGGTCTCCGGTGTGGCCTCTTTCGACTCTTTCGATTCCGCGCCAGTATCTGCTGTGGCCTCCGTCTTGCTTGACTTGGCGGATTTCCCATTGCCAGGGGTGGCCAGGGGCGAAGGCGCACGATTGTCAGTCACGTAAAATCCCGATCCCTTGAAAATGACCCCCACCGGCTGAATCACGCGGTGCACGTGACCCTCGCACTCTGGGCAGTCGTGCAGTGGCTCATCAGTGATGGACTGCCGGCGCTCAAACGTCATGCCACAAGTATCGCATTGATATACATAGATTGGCATCTCTCCCACCTCCAACCCTTCTTGTCAACGAGCGAAATTATACACCCATTGTCCCAAAAAGACAAGCGCAGGTGCGCTGCACCTGACCTCGGAGGTCTCAAAGGCTCCCCTGGGCGTTTGCTGCACAAGCCCTTTGCCCGTTAGGGCGAGTTGTGGTATCATACGAACAATTGATTGGTTTCTCATCGAAGCAATAAACATGGGACAGGCTATGAGCTATCAAATTGATTTCGAACCCGTGGGCCGGCGCGTTCAAGTGACCGACTCGGTCTCCATCTTGCAGGCCGCGCGGGATGGGGGCGTGGGCCTGGCTGCGGTGTGTGGCGGCGTGGGCACCTGTGGCCGTTGCCGCGTGCAAGTGCTGAGCGGCCAGGTGTCACCCCCAACCCCGGCAGAGCTGGATCTGCTGGACGCGGACGATCTGGCGGCGGGCTATCGGCTCGCCTGCCAGACTGAGGTGCGCAGTGACCTCAAGGTGCACGTCCCACCAGCCTCTTTGACCGCGCCCCAGCGCTTGCAGGTGGAGGGCCGGGAGCTGCCGGTGGCTCCCGCACCGCCGGTGAACGCCCACGCCGTTCGTCTGAGCGCGCCCTCCCGGATGGACATCCGCTCCGACGAAGCCCGGCTGCGCGCCGCTCTGCCCGCCCCCGATTTGCCCGTGGACGTGGCCGTGTTGCGCCAGATGCCAGGCGTTCTGCGGGCCAACGACTGGGCGGCGACCCTCGGCCTGCGAGAAGGGGACGGCGTGGTGAGCATCCATCCGCCGGATACCGCCCTGCTCGGTCTGGCCGTGGACCTGGGCACGACCAAGATTGCCGGCTACCTGGTGGAGCTGGCCAGCGGGCAAACTCTGGCCACGGCGGGCGTGATGAACCCGCAAATCGCCTATGGCGAGGACGTGATGGCCCGCATCGGCTACGCGATGGAATCCCCGGCCCAGGCTGCGGAGCTTCAGCGCGTGGCCGTGCAGGCACTGAGTGACCTGGCCCGTGATCTGTGCGCCCAGGTGGAACGTGCGCCGGAGGACGTCGTGGAAGCGGTGGTGGTCGGCAATACGGCCATGCATCACCTGTTCGTCGGCCTGCCGGTGCGCCAGTTGGGCTTGGCTCCGTACCTGCCTGCAGTGAGCGAGGCGTTGGACGTCAAGGCGCGGGACGTGGGATTGGAGATTGCCCCTGGCGGTTACGTCCATCTCTTGCCCAATATCGCCGGATTCGTGGGTGCGGATCACGTGGCCATGCTCCTTGCTACTGGCATCTACGACGCTGACCACGTGGTGCTCGGCCTGGACATCGGCACCAACACCGAGGTGGCCCTGCGGGCCGGAGAGCGGTTGATCACCTGCTCCACCGCGTCCGGTCCCGCCTTCGAGGGGGCGCATATCCGCGATGGGATGCGCGCCGCAGCGGGGGCCATCGAGCGCGTGCAGTTGATCGGGGATCGGGTGGAGTACCAGACAATCGGCAGCGTTCCTCCGGTGGGACTGTGCGGGTCGGGCATCTTGGACGCGATCGCTGCCCTGCGGCTGGCCGGCGTCCTCGACAGCCGGGGCGCGCTGGTCTCTCATCCCCGCGTGCGAAGGGGGGAAAACGGCCCGGAGTTCGTCATCGTCGAGGCGGCGGAGACGGGCCACGGGCGCGATTTGGTGCTCACCCGCCGGGACGTGGGGGAGATTCAACTGGCTAAAGGGGCAATGCGCGCCGGGATGAATATCTTGCTCAAAGAGGCGGGCCTGAGCGAGGATGACGTGGATGAGATTGTCATCGCTGGGGCTTTTGGTACGTACATTGACGTGCGCAGCGCGGTGGCCATCGGCATGTTCCCCCCGCTGCCCGAAAGACGCTTCCATCAGGTGGGCAACGCGGCGGGCATGGGGGCCAGGATGGCCCTGGTTTCCACGGAACAACGAGCTCTGGCTGCGCGCATCGCCCGCCGTGCCGAATACGTTGAGCTGACAAACGTCCCGTCGTTCATGGAGGAATTCGCCCGCGCTATGGTGCTGCCCTGAGCGCGCAGGTGAGGGGAGGAGGTCTGACATGGATCCAGAGGTGAAAGGCGGATCAGAAGCGACAGGAGGTGGGGGCACATGGGATTCCCCGACCGGGGATCGTGACTGGGATTACAGGGAACCACCGCCCCGCGCTTTGGAGCCCGTGGGCTCAATTCGCCCCATACCAGTGGAGCATGACCAGGATTACGAGGAGCCGCAACCCCGCGCCCAGGGCAGGGGAATCACGACCAGGCAAGCTGTCTTTTTGATCGTGGTCAACGCCTGGATTTCGTTGCTGATCACTCTCTCGGTGGTGTTCGTCGTGGAGTGGGTGCGTAACCGGCGCGGGCCGGTCGCCGTCGGGGCGGGCCAGGCCACGGCAACGCCGACCGTGCAAGTTGGGGCCGCGACCCCGATACCCACGTCCGGCGGTGGAGCGGTCACCTATGTGGTGAAGAAAGGCGATACTCTGTCCAGCATCGCCTACGAGTTCGACGTGCTGGCGGAGGACATCATGCGCGCTAACGGAATCACCGACGCCAATCTGATCTACGAGGGGCAGGAGCTCATCATCCCCGTGGGTGGGTTGCCCACGGACATCCCGCCATCCCCGACGTCGCCCCCGCCCGTCGTGGTGGATACGCCCACGACGGGGCCGGTTGCCTCGCCTGTGCCCGCCGGTCAGGTGCGCATCAGTGACGTGTTGGGCCGGGGCGAGCTGGCTGCGGAAATGGTGGTCATCCTCAACGGCGATCGTCCAATCCGGCTGAAGGACTGGACGCTCAGCGATGCTCAGGGGCACACCTTCACTTTCCCCGACCTGTTTCTGGGGGCGGGGGGCAGCGTGCGCGTGCACACCACCACCGGGCAGAACTCGGTGACGGACCTATATTGGGGGCAGAGCGCTGCTGTGTGGGCCGAGCCTGGCGACGAGGCTACCTTGCGCGACGCCAACGGTGTGGTGGTGTACACTTACCAGTTGCCGTAGTCCCGTAGGGCGGGCTCTCAGAGCGCGTTTGAAAAGTTAAGAAGATACAAACCACCAAGACACAAAGGCACCAAGTGACATTGAGGAGCGAGTAACTCCTTTGTTTCTTGGTGTCTTGGTGCCTTCGTGGTGAATTTTCGGTCACCTTCTCAGCTCGCTGCTTGGCTGTCTCCCTGTCGGCCAGCACGGACGCCCGCCCTACGAGGTTGGCGTGTTCTGGGGCAGATGGCAGGTATCGTTGACGTGGACAGCGGTGAAAGTGCCATCCTGGCAGGTGAACACGTTCAGACAGGCATTGTCCTGGCGGATGCGCCAATAATGGGCGTTGCTCAAGCCCAGCATGGCGCAGACCAGGACTTTGTTGACTACCTGGTGGG
>JAGGZG010000197.1 GCA_021162125.1 Anaerolineae bacterium | reverse complement strand
GGCTCGTAGCCCGGCTCTCCCTGGTTGTTCAGCCAGTCCACCAGGGCTGGCTCAGACCACGAGTGGGTGTGGCCTAATCGGAGCGGTGGGATGGTGATGGTCAGACTCATGGCAGGCTCGCTTTCTTCACTGACCAGGGCATCGCGGACGGTTGAGTAGACATTGCCAACGCCGCCACCGAGGACAGTGAGGATGCCGATGACGATGACAACGATCAGTGCAAGTAGAAGTGCATATTCGACCTTGCCTTGCCCCCCTTGGACGCAACGAATCCATTGGATTTTCGTGTTTCTGTCGTTGTCAGTCATCATAGTCTACACCTCCAAATGAGTCGTGTTGCGTGCTGCGTGTTCCGTCTGGAAAGACAGGCAGACGACGCACGGTCAACTCGCCGGACGATACGTCGAAGGTCAGCGAACGAGCCTGGTTCCCGCCGGTATCTTCCGTGTGGATGGGAATTCCCTTCTGGCGCAGAACCGCGCGCACCGCCGCCACGTTGCGCTGACCAATGGCCGCCCTACCCGCAGTTCGCAACACCTGTGCCCCGCCGACCACGTGGGCTATCAACGCGACACGTCGCGCCCCATGCTCCAGCATCTCCGCCAGCAGGTTCTCGATGGCACCGGGGGCAGACCGAGTCCGCCTATCGGTCGGCATTTTGGATTCCTCCGGTAGAACGACGTGGGCCAGCCCGGCCACGCGGGCCGCCGGATCGTAGAGGATGACGCCCACGCACGAACCAAGCCCCCGTGCAACGAGTGTCGCGGGAGCAATCGCCACCTGCACTTCACCGATACCCACGACAATCTCGCTCATCGTCTTATCTCAGTTCCTGAAGCAAAGCAGGAACGTCGAGAATAAGCACCACCTGCCCGCCACCGAGAATGGTCGCTCCGCTGACGCCGGTAATCTCACCCAGAAAACCCCGCAGCGGTTTGACCACCACTTCTTCCTTGCCCAACATCGCATCCGCCACCAGGCCAACGGCCTGCTGCCCACGCCGGACGATGAGCACATAGGCCGAGCCCCTGTCGCGGGAGTAATCGGGCACATCCAGCATCTCACCCAGGTGGAAGAGAGGGATGACCTCGCCGTCCAGAGTGGTCATCTGCCAACGGTGCACTCGCTTGACGCCCCCAGCCTCCACCAGCACCGTCCGTTCCACGTAACTGAGAGGCACGGCGTAGGATTCATCGCCCACGCCGACGAGCAGGGCCTGGATGATGGCCAGGGTGAGAGGAATGTGCATCAGAAACGTCGTCCCCTGCCCTTCCACAGAATGAATCTCCAGCATTCCGCGCAGAGCACTGACTTGCTCCTTGACCACACCCATGCCCACTCCACGGCCGGAGACCTCAGTGACCTGCTCGGACGTGGAGAATCCGGGATTGCAGATGAACATGTACACTTGCTCGTCGCTGAGGTCGGTGGCCCGCTCTGGAGTGATTATCCCTTGCTCAATGGTTCGCCGGACGATGTCCTCGCGGCTGAGTCCCCGCCCATCGTCCGACACCTCGATCACTGCCTGACCGCGTTCCCGCCGGGCGCTGAGGCGAATCACCCCCCGCCGGGGCTTACCCAACCGCTCGCGCTCCTCCGGTGGCTCCAATCCATGATCCACCGCGTTGCGCAACAGGTGAAGCAAGGGATCGCCCAGCCGCTCCAGGATCGAGCGGTCTAGCTCGATGTCCGCGCCCTCGATGATCAGGTCGGCTTCTTTGCCCTCTTTTTTCAGCAGGTCGCGCACCATGCGCGGAAAACGGTTGAAAACGTAGCTCACCGGCACCATGCGCACCTGGAGGACAGCTTCCTGTAAGCGGGAGATGATCTGAGTGTGATCCTCCATCGCCTCGGCCAACCGCTCGGCGTCACCGTCCTTGATCACACGCTTCAGGCGACTGCGGCTGATCACCAACTCGCCGGTCAGGTTGACCAGCGCGTCCAGGTGACGGACGTTGACCCGCACGTTCTGGGCCACCGCCGGCGCGCTTGCCGGCCTGGGGGCAGCAGTAAATGCCGGTTTGGCAGAACCGGGCTCCTCAACAGTTAGTAGTTCAGCTTGGGGAGATGGCAGTGATTCCTCATCCCTGCCAGCAATCGCCTGTACCGACTCCACCTCGGCGATGCTTTGAACCGCACGCTCGACTTCGGCAGCGGGGGCCGTCGTGCTCAGAAAAACGGTGAACTCGCGGTCAAAATTCTCCTGAGCCAGATCGTCCTCGGAGGGAGAATACCCGACCACGCGCCCCAGTTCCCCCAGACGTTTGCTGACCATGAAGGCACGCACACTTTTCAGGGCACAGTCGGCCTGGAGGGTGACGTGCACGGCCAAAGTTGGCTCCGCGCCGGGCTCGGCAGTGGTCTCGGCAACGGGAGATGATTCATCTGGAGAAGGAATCGAGGCCAAGCCGTAAGATCCGATCTGGGCCAGGAGCGAGGGTAAATCCACCTGGCTTTCCCGGCCGGCGGCAATGTCCTCGACCATGCTCTGAATGGCGTCCACCACCGTGAACAGGAGATCAACGAGCGGCGGGGTCACGGTGAGGTCTCCCTTGCGCACACGATCCATGAGATCCTCCAGGTCGTGTGCCAGATGGGAGAGATCATCGTAGCCCATGGTCGCTGCCATGCCCTTGATGGTATGCGCCGAACGAAAGAGCTGCGCCAGGGGAGAACCTACCTCCTCCCCGCGCTCCAGCTCCAAGATGGCCTCGTTCATTGCCTGTAAGTGCTCCTGCGTCTCGCTGACGAAGAGCTCCTGGTATTGCGACATGTCCATGCTGGATTACCTCATAACTCCGCTGTATTGCGCCCTTATTCCCCGTCAATGAGCTGTGATGCGTGAGCCGTGTTGCGTGTTGCGTGTTCCGTCTCATCACACACCACGTAACACGCAACACGCTTTGGAAAGCATGGTTCTGTTCTCATTGAACCAAATTGCGCTGAGTGCTGGGCACCTGGTTACGAGAGAGGACAGCTACGATCTCGGCGGCGATCTGCTTCAGGGGCAACACGCGGTCCACGCAACCACTCTCCAGAGCAACGCGGGGCATGCCGTAGATCACACTGGTGGCTTGATCCTGGGCGATGACGACCCCGCCTGCTGCTTTGATGGCTTGCAGGCCTTTCGTTCCATCGGAGCCCATGCCGGTGAGAACGACCCCCACGCTGCCCGCGCCGTACACCTGAGCCACGGCTTTCAACGTCAAATCGGCGGCGGGACGCAGGCCCAACACCGTTGGGGACTGCAAGAGACGGATAACCACCTGACCAGAAGCACGCTTTTCGACAACCGTATGAAACCCGCCGGGGGCCACGTACCCATGGCCGGAGAGAACCGTATCCCCATCTTCCGCTTCTTTTACCCGTAGCGGACTGTAACGGTCAAGCCGTTCGGCCAGGGAGCGGGTGAAGCCAGGCGGCATGTGTTGCACCACCAATACTGCGGCGGGCAGATCGCCGGGCAGGCTGCCCAGCACCACGTTCAACGCCCGCGGTCCGCCGGTGGAGGCGGCAATGACTACCGCTCGATCACCACAGATGGCACCGGGACGACACTCTGGTCTGAACGGCACCGGTCGCGTCAGAGCAAGTGACCGCAAGCGGCTGGCGTCCACAGCAGCGGCCAGCCGGACCTTGGCCAGCAACTCCTCCTGCACCCGATACAGGTCCATTGAAATTGGGCCGGACGGCTTGGCAACAAAATCAACAGCGCCGCGCTCCAAGGCGGCGACGGCCAGTCCCGCCTGCTGTAGCCCACTGACGACGATCACCGGCGTGGGCCGCCAGGCCATGATGTACTCCAGCGCCTCCAGGCCGGAAACCCGTGGCATCTCTACGTCCAGGGTCACTACGTCGGGATGAAAGCTCAATACCTTGTCCAGCGCATCC
>JAGGZG010000375.1 GCA_021162125.1 Anaerolineae bacterium | reverse complement strand
TCCCCCCTGCGAGCGGGGGGGACTGAGGGGGGGCGAGTGGCGAACCACGGCTGCTTTGTAAAAAGTGCGAAAGTACTGACCAGAATGGTGGGGCGCGCTTCTGGTTTACGGGCGGGGCGAGGGGGCGTTGCACATCATCGTTGTAATGGCGGATTCCCTGCCCGGCGCAGGATGGGCCAGAAGTCGAAGTCGCTCATCTTGAAGAAGATCAGATGCACGGCGGCGAACCCCAGGTTGATCAGACCGATCACCAGCCACGGGCGGGGTACAGCCAGGAACAGCACGTAAACGACGAAGAATACCCCCAGGCCGGCTCGCCCAACGATTGTCGCGGCCACGATGGCCACGTTTCGCTTGGTGTCCACGAAGGCCATGACGTAAAACAGACCAGGAATTGCCAGGAGAAGTCCGCACAGGCGAAAGATCATCGGGTCGCTGGGACTGGGCATTCCCAGGAAAACGGCGACTGGGCCGGGCAGGAACATGATCAGTGCGGCGGTTGTCCAGTCGAAGAGAGCTCCGAGCAGCATGGTGATCCCCAGGATCTTGAGGTTACGTTCGAGTTGGCTCATGTTATCTGCTCCCCAAGGTGACGGTCACCTGCGAGGTGACCGTCACCTTACAGCCAGGCGCACTATTCGCCAAACAGTTCTACAATGTCAACCCGCGCACTGCGCTTCTCCTCTGCCCCCAGCGCCGCGAAGAAAGCATCGTCGTACTTGCGAGTCTGCACCACGATGGGCATGGGCACGGCGTGACCCACGAGCAACACCTGCTCGCGGGTGTCCAGGCTCTCCAGCGCGCCGCGCAGGAAGCTTCGCCCGGATACCCCGGTGAGCACGGCCTCGATGTCTCGCTCGTCGGTGAGCTTACCCGTTATGCGCGTGCCGAGCTGCGACAGCACCTCGCTGTCAATCCCGCTGGGCCTCTGGTCTACCACGGTGAGGGTGACGTGGTACTTGCGCAGCTCGCGGGCGATGATGCCGAAAATTGTCTGCCGGCTGACGGCCGGGTTCAGGAATTTGTGCGCCTCTTCGATGGTGATCATCAGCGGACGCGGCTTATCGGCGGGGGACTGGGTTTGCTCGTAACGTTCCGCCTTCTCGCGGTAGAGATGCCGCACCCGTCGGGTGACGACGTTGGCCACCAGCATGTGATCCAGCGGATGGTCGTAACGCCCAAAGTGCAGGACGACGTGCCGGCCCTTGTCCAGCGCGGCGACCATATCGTCAATCACGCTGAAAGGGGCCTCGGGCACCACGTAGGGCCGGCGCTCGATGCGCTTGAGGTTGCGTTGCAGGGCCGCGAGTGATCCCTCGTGAGCGCTGTACTGGTTGCAGAATTCCGATATGTCGGCGGGGCTCATGGCCAGAAAACGGCTCAGCCAGTCCGCGCCGTAGGCATCGGTCAGCAGGCCGACGTTAGCCTCGGCGGTGGCCCGCAGGTTAAGCTCCTCGGCCAGCAGAAGTACGTCCTCGGCCTCGATCTGGTTCATCCCGATCTGGAGGGTAACGTCCACCCCGCGACCGCCCCGGGCCTGGGCTTTCTCGTCCAGTGAGTAGACCAGCACCTTGCTGGCGAATGGGAGGTGCTTGAGTCCCTTGACGAACACCCCATCCTCGGATTCCTTGCCGAAGGCGTATTCATCGTGCATGTCGAAGACCAGGTTAACCGCCACGCCGGATTCGATGATCCCGCATAGCAGCAGGCGTACCAGGAAACTCTTGCCCGTGCCGGATTGCCCGAACACGCCGTTGCTGCGCTCGACCAGGCGTTCCAGGTCAATGCAGATGGGGATGTCCATGGTCAGTGGTGTGCCCATGGCGAAGTGGGTCCTGTCCTCGTGGCCGAACACCGCGCCAAAGTCGCTTTCGGTGGCCTCGTGCAGCTCGGCGAAGTGCATGGGGATGGTGCGCACCGGTTGCGGCGGTTCCATGTCCACCAGAAAATCAGTCTCCGCACCACGGGCCATCATGAGCATGGGTTTGACCTGCACGGTGGCGTAGGTGGTCGTGCCCCGCAGGGCCTGGGCGATGAAAGGCGAAGCGTCGCGCGGCGGATCGGCCAGCACGCCCGCGTCCGTGGCCCGCAGTTGCATGTCGCTGACCATGCTGAAATAGCGGTTCTCCTCGCCCTCGATGACCACGAACTCGCCGATGCGCAGCCCTTCGGTGGAGACGCCCGGGTCCAGGCGCACGGTCAGTCCGGCGTTAAACGCGCCGTCGGTGACGACGCCCAATCGTTTACGTGCCATCGTCTCTCTCCAATAAGGCTTAACCTGCCGGCTCAATCCCGTACAACACGGTCATCATCCGGTCGTAATCGTCCCTGAGCAACGAGGTGACCTCGCGGGCAGCGCGCTCCAGCCAGGCGGCGTCGCGGTCACGGGCACGATACACCTGGCGGATGTGAGCGGCCAGCAGTTGCTCGGCGGGCACCTCGCCCCGCGCGCTTAGCAGCAGGCGGAAGTAGACCAGCCGCTCGCTGAAGCGGCGTACCTCGTCGGAAGTGCACCCGTGCACGTCGTAGTGCAGGCGCGGGGGCTGGGGAGGCAGGTGCTGGCGGATGGTCCCTTCCTCGAAACAGCCCACCAGGACGACGGTGAACTCAGTGTGCAGCACGCGGGTGAGTTGCGGTTGCGCGGCGTAAATGGCCTCGTCGTACACCTCATCGCTGGCGCGGGGCACGGCCCGCCGGCCCGGATCGGGACTGGTCGTGGTGCCAAAGGCGACCACTCCGTAGGTGTAATCCTCGCCGCCGAGTTGCACCTTGACCAGGCTGCCCAGCGCGGGTGGTTGGTGCAGCGTTTTGCTCACGGCCACAAAGCTCGTCGTGCTGGTCTCTACGATCTCGCCAATCCTCTGTGATTCGGTCATTCAGACACCTCTGCTGCGTTTGCTGCGATCTTTGGCCGAGCGGACGTACGTCACCCCTCGGCGGGCCAGTGCTTCCTCCACCAGTTGCTCGACCACTCGTCGCTCGGTGGTGCTGATCACCGCTTGCTCGTGAGCCTCCATCAGGACGGGCGGGTAGGGAGGATAGTCCCCGCTGCGTTGGCACTGATCGTACACCAGCCCGTGTACCAGATCCAGCATCGCCCGGTTAGAGGTCACCCATTCGGGGGCCTCGATGCGCGCTATCTCCCCGCCGACGTTGACGTAGAAGAACTGCACGCGGTGCTCGCCATACTCGTCCAGGATGGCCGAGCGGCTGCGGAAAAGGTCGGACCTCTCCCCATCGGCCAGCATCCCGGAGAAGAGATGGCGGTCTCGGAGCGTGCTCAGGAAACAGCACAGCTCCTTTTGGTCAGTGCTTAGTGAACAGCGGTTGCAACGGGCCGGGTCGTCCCGGCAGAGGGAGACGCGCAGGGCGTTGACCACCTCTTGGCTGCCCGTGTAACTGATGTAGCTGGCAACGGGCACCTGTGCTCTGTGGAAATCATCTAAGCAGGACAGGAACTGGTCCAGAAACGCCTGTTTCGTCTCGGACTCATCCTTGCGTTGCAAGGCCCACAGGATGAGTGAGCCATCGCGCAGGGCGACGACGGGTAGGCTGGCCAGGCCCAGCGCCTCGCGCAGAGCGCGCATCTCCTCGATGGCCATGCGCACGCCCAATCGCTCGCCCTCGATGGGGATGCGCCGGCCCGTGGGATCTAAATAGAGCTCCGCATCCTCGAAGTACAGGCGACCCTCCGAGTCGAGGTGGGCATCGGGGTGCCGGCCGTAGGTGATTACCGCGTGCCCGGTGTTGATCACGTAGAATCGCAGTGGGCTGTGACGGTCTGGTGGGATGAAGGAGCCGTCGGCAGCGACCACGCTGAAATCCGGCGGCGGTGTCGGAGCCGGGAACGTCGCATTGAAAGTGCCCACCGGTTCGGCCACCAGCCAGGGGAATGGCTCATGGCGGCTGCTGAGGGTGGCTCGCAGGGCAGCGGGATCAGCCCGGCGTAATAGCTTCTGGGCCTCGGCCAGAAGCTCGTGCCGGGCTGCGGCGGTGGCCGATTCGGCCATCCGTTCCACCTGTTCGCTGATCAGACCGAGTTTGAGGGGCACAGCGCGTTCCTTTGACCCTTCGGCAGAGCTCAGGGCAAGCTTCACTCAGGATGTATCCTTGCGTTAACGTAACGTGCTTCCATTATACCCTGAACTGCGTCCGATGACAAGGCAACCCTTGCGGCGGGTGCATTTCACTTTTGGAGCGAGTTTGCACCCTGTAGGGGCGACCGGCCGGTCGCCCCATGGGCATCAAGTTAAGCCAGCAGCTTGGGGAAAACCCTCCCGAAAGCTCGCGGCCGGCCTCGCCTGGGGCTCAAAGCCCCAGGCTGAGCGGCCCCAGGGTGCTAGAAGCACCCTAGACGAGCGCTCGATCGCACCAACGGCCTGCTAGCACATGTGGATTGTAGCGTCG
>JAGGZG010000312.1 GCA_021162125.1 Anaerolineae bacterium | reverse complement strand
TCCCCCCTGCGAGCGGGGGGGGGACTGAGGGGGGGCGGGTGGCGAACCACGGATGCTTTGTCAAAAGTGCAAAATTACTGGTTACTACTCAGGCCAGCGGTTGAAACCGCGCCTGAGGAGCTAGAGCTGGCTGTCCACCTGCGTGGACAGGCGCGTCCACGCAGGTGGACGCTCGGCTGCAAGCCCTCTAGAGGCGATTTCAATCGCTAACAGAAGTAGCCTGAGCAGTTACCACAGGAGGATCAAATGCCAGGGGAATTCTCTTTCAAACGTTTCTGTAAGCGGTTGCGCATCCCCAAAAACGAGCGTCCGCTGATTGAGGACCTATTTGCCAGAGGGTTGGAGAAGTACTATTACGACCTCTACGGCTACCATAAGTACGGTCCCCATCCTGAGTTCTTGATCAATGAGCGCATGGGCGAGCCATACATCTTCGGATATGGGGCGGTGCAGGTGCTTCGCCACGCGGATATTTCTGATGATACCAAGCGGCGCGTGGCCGAGTACACCCTGTCCATCGTCAGGCCACGGGAGGAATACGGCGTTCCTTTCGGATTGGCCGTCGCCGTCTCCTACCTGGCCGCGCACAAGGCGCTGGACGGGAGGAGACTGGAGCGTATGATCCGTTCCATTGGAGAGGACAGGGAAGCGATGCGCGGGCTCAAGGTGAAAGACGGTGAGGCGTTGGTGGATGCCCTGCTCTCGGCCACGAGCCTGCCGGCCGAGAAGCGGGCAGATCTGCTGCACTTCCTGCTGATCCGCTTCGAGCGATCCCCTAACGTGGGCAAGGCCGCGATGGCGCGGGCGATGGCGCACCCGGCGCTGCCCGACGAGTGGAAGAAACAGGTCTGCAACTGGATCATTGATGGCCGGTCCGAGCAGCGACCCTCGCTGGCCATGTTCGATGAGATTCTGAAATCGCAGCCGCCGTTCCGTCCCTTTTCGATGGCGATGTTAGGGTTGTCTCCTACTTACCTGATGCGTGCCGCTGTGCTGTGGCTGGCTCGTCTCGGTGAGGAGCCGTTGGCCTTGTGCGAACGTTACCTGGACACCGGCCGGCCGTACGAGTCTGACGCGCTCAGCCAGGGCGTGGCCGACGTTATCCTGGAATTCCACGCGCAGATGCCGCCCCAGAAGGTGCGCGAACTGATGGAGCGAGGCGTTAAATTTGGTAAGGCTGCCGTCCGCAAGCGCTTTTACGCTGTCGGGCTGGAACTCTACGGCCCGGACTTTGTGCGTCCGGCGTTGGAGGATGGCAGCAAGCGAGTGCGCACCTGGGCGCAGAAGCAGCTCTTGGACTAGCTGGTGTTGGTTATGCAAGTTTACATCGGTGTACGGGCCTTTTCATTGCCAATGAGCCGTGGTGCGTGTTTCGTGTTCCGTCATGCACCACGGCTTGGAAGAGCTTTTTCGGAGAATCGGGTTGCGCTGAGTGTACAAAGGGAGCAGTTTGATGATTGAAGCGCTGTTGACCGAGGCCCAGAGGGAGCTACGTGACGAGGTGCGCGATTTTGTCAGGAGCGTGCCCCGCCAACTGGTGTTGGATATGGACGCCGACAAGGTGCGCTATCCGCGCGAATACGTCCGCGAGGCGGCGCGGCGGAATCTGCTGGGCCTGCGTTTCCCCGTCGAATACGGGGGGCGTGGGCTGAAGTGGGAGGACGAGATCGTTGCTATCGAAGAGGTAGGCGTGCTGGGCACGGCCCTGGGCTGTGCCTACGCCATGCCCTCCATCGTCGGCGAGGCGCTCAACGTGTTCGGCACGGCGGAGCAAAAAGAGCGCTGGCTGCGACCGATGCTGGCCGGTGAGCTTATCTCCGCCGAAGCGCTGACCGAGCCGCGGGGTGGGTCGGATTTCTTCGGCACGACGGCGCTGGCCCGGCGCGACGGTGACAGCTACGTACTCAACGGGCAGAAACGCTTCATCGTCGGCGCGGCGGAGGCGGATTTCTTCCTGGTGTATGCACGCACTAATCCTGATGTTTCATCCCACGAGAGCATCAGCGCCTTCATCGTCGAACGCGGTCCGGGCGTGGAGGTGGAGCATCTGTACGGGCTGATGGGCACGCGCGGTGGCGGCACGGGCCGCCTGGTCTTCCGCGACGCGCGTGTCCCGCTGGGGAATATCGTCGGCCGGGAGCACGGCGCGGCGGACGTCTTCTACCAGATGATGATCCCGGAACGGATGACCAGTGCGGCCGCAGCTCTCGGCATGGCCCGCGCAGCGCTGGAGATCGCCGCCCGCTATTCTGACCGGCGGCACGCTTTCGGGCAGAAGATTCGTCGCTTCGAAGGGGTGAGCTTCAAGGTGGCGGATAGCATCACCTTGTTGGATGCGGCTTATGGGCTGGTGTACGGCGCGGCGCGGAGCATAGACAGCGGCGATAATTCCCGTCGCGTGCGGCGGCTGGTGCACGAGGCCAAGAAATTCGCCACCGACGCGGCCTGGGAGGTCATCAACCACGCCATGCAGATCATGGGCGGCATTGGCTACACCGACGTCTATCCCATCGAGCGGTTGCTGCGCGATGCGCGGCTGATCATGATTTGGACGGGCACCAATGAGGTGATGAACCTGGTCATCCAGCACGAATATTACCGGGAAATCCTGCCCGCCAGGCCCGATTTGCGTGATGTGGAGGCGGACGCGGTGAACGCCGAGGCGGAAGAGGAGAAGGTGTACGAGTGACAAGAATTATGGATTTGACATTAAGCCACATATCCATTATTATAAGGAGCAGGTGCCTTATTTTGTGATAGGAGCTGCTCATGTTCGTCAATCGTCACCAGGAACTGGCTTTTCTGTCGTCCGTGCTGGAGCGGGAGCGTCCGACGGCTGCTCAACTCATCCTGCTGTATGGCCGGCGTCGCGTGGGGAAGACGGTGCTCTTGCGCCATTGGGCCGAGGGCTGCGGTTTGCCCTATACTTACTGGGCGGCCGAGAAGGAACCCGCTCCTTTGCAGCGACGTAAACTTTTCGCCCGCGTTCTAGGTGTTGAGCCGGGCCAGGCGGCCACCTTCGATTCGTGGGCCAACTGTTGGGAAGCCATTGCTGCTTTGCTGGCCGACCGCCGCCATATTCTCATCCTGGATGAGTTCCCCTATGCGGCGGAGGCAGACCCGGCCATGCTCTCGTCTCTCCAGCACGCCTGGGACCAGCGCTTCAAGGCCTCGCAGTTGGTGATCATTCTATGTGGGTCCCACGTTCACACGATGGAGACGCTACTGACCTGTCAGTCACCGCTCTTTGGCCGCCTCACGGGGCAATGGCACTTGCAGCCACTTCCCTTCGCCGCTCTGCGTGAATTCCTGCCGGGTTGGTCTGCTGAGGAGCGAATAGCGGCTTACGCCGTCGTGGGCGGGGTGCCGGCCTATCTGGAATGGCTGGACCCGGCGCGATCGCTCAGTGACAATGTGCGTGACGTCATCCTGTCGCCGGGCAGCATGTTCGTCGCCGAACCGACTTTTCTGCTCTACGACGAGGTTCGTGAGCCGCGCGTCCACCTGGCCATTCTCAAGGCGATTGGCGCCGGTCACCACACCCTGTCCGAGATCGCCAATGCTGCCCTGGTGGGCAGGACTCACCTTTCCGCTTATCTATCTCGCTTGCAAGAGTTGCGGCTGGTGGAACGCCGCTTGCCGATTACTGTGCCGCCAGCCCGCCGCGCTCGCACCCGGCAGGGACGCTATCACCTCAGCGATCCCTATTTTCGTTTCTACTTTCGTTTCATCGCTCCACACCAGGATGAATTGGCTTACCGGCCAGAACGGGCGTTATCAACTATCCGCGAGGGACTCCGCGCCTTTGTCGGTCAGACTGCTTTTGAGGAATTGAGCCGGCAGTGGATCGCCTGGCAGGGGAGGAGTGGCGGCTTGCCCTTCGAGCCGGAAGGAGTGGGAAGTCACTGGGGCAGACGGGTGCAGGTAGATGTAGTGGCAATCAACTGGCGACAGAAAGCTATCCTGCTGGGCGAGTGTAAGTGGGGCGCTGATCCTGTGGGGCGTAAAGTGTTGACCGGGTTGGTGGCAAAGACTTCTCTGACAGTGCCGGACGAGGGGCAAGGTTGGCGTGTATACTACGCTCTCTTCTCGCGGGCTGGCTTTACCAGGGCTGCACGCGACGAGGCCACAACGATAGGCGCTATCCTGGTGGATCTGGCACAACTGGACCGCGACCTGGGGGAGAGTGACGCGCTCAATCGTCCAGCGACACCAACCCCCGCTTGAGGGCGATGATCACCGCCTGCGTGCGGTCGTTGGCCTGCAACTTGCCGATGATGTT
>JAGGZG010000382.1 GCA_021162125.1 Anaerolineae bacterium | reverse complement strand
TTGGCAGCTTGCGCTTCGGTGCGCTTCAGGAGTTCGGTGGTCTCCCCCTGCAATTCGGCGATACGCCTGGCGTCGCGAGCTCGCTGCTCCTCGATGTAGGGCAGATTCCGCAGGCGGGTTTCCAGGTCTTTGCCCACCTCGGCGATGCGCTGCTGGAGGGTGAGAGTGGCTTCCCCCAGGCGTTGCTCTTCGGCACGGCGAAGCTGAAGCTCCTCCTCAATGCGAGAGATGCGTGATAAGTCCTTACGTATGTCAGCCAGGGTCTTGGACAGGTTCTCCTGTTCGATCAGGCGCGCACGGGCGGCCTCGCGCTCGGCCCGCTGGCGATCCTCCTCCTGCTTCTGGATCATGAGTACGATTTCGTTGCGGAGTTGCTCCATCGCCTGCTCGATGCGCTCCATGCGCGTAAGTTGGGCCATCGCGCTGGCCAACCGGCCCTCCAGGCTCTGGACTGCGCTGGTGAGGTCCTCGATCTGTCCGGCCTGGCCTTCTAGCCGCTGCTGGGCTTTCACCAGGTCGGCCCTGTCGCGCCGGCGCTCCTCGTCGAGCCAGGTAATCATCTGCGTTGCTTGGTTCAGATCCATCATCTGCTCCTGTCTAGGTAAGTATGCCTCCAGGAACCCATCTCCTCAGAGGAAACGGGTTCCTACGTTGGCTACGGGTTCAGTTCCTCGATCTGCCCTGTAACCAAGAAGATCGTGCGTTCACCGATGTTGGTGGTGCGGTCGCCGATGCGCTCCAGGTTGTGAGCCACCCACAGCAGACGGGTCGCCCGGCTGACGGTGCGCGGGTCTTCCATCATGAAAATCAGCAACTCGCGGTACACCTGGTCGTACAGGGCATCTATCTCGTCGTCCTCGGCACTCAGGCGGCGAGCCGCATCCACGTCACGGCGGATAAAAGCATCGAGTTGATCGCGGAGGAGCTGTCGCCCCTTGTTGGCCATACGCGGCACGTCAATCAGGGGCTTGAGCAGGGGTTGATCGGCCATGTCCAGGGTTATTTGCGCAATGCCTTTGGCGTAATCGCCCATGCGCTCCATCTCGGTGGCGATGTTGGACACCGACAGAATGGTGCGCAGGTCGCTGGCCAGCGGTTGCTGGGTGGCGATGAGCACCAAACATTTCTCTTCGATGTCCCGTAAGGCCATGTTGATCTGGACATCGCCGTCAATGATCCGCCGTGCCAGGGCCGCATCGCGATTGGCCAGGGCCTGAATAGATAGGGCAATGGCCTGATCCACCAGCTTCCCCATCTCCAGTAGCTCACCCTGGAGCTCAGCCAGGCGCTCTTTGTACGTCTCGCGTGCCATTTAGCGATCCTCCTTATTCGTCGGGCCAGGATGGCGGGGCCGGTGCGCCATCAATAGTGGATGATCACCGGCGTACCCACTTCTGCCCAGTGGTAGAGAGTGCGCGCTGCCTCGGTGCTGAGGATCACACACCCATACGATACCCTCTGACCCAGGTAGCCCTCCCACAGACGCTGGCCGTTGGAGAGGATGGGCAGGGCGTGAATGCCGTTCTCCAACGTTCCCGCGTAGTAAATCCCCAGCCAATAGGGCATCTGCAAGTCCCAGGTGCTGGCGTAGGCGTTGGGGATCTTATCCAGGACCTGGTAGTTGCCGGGCACGGTCGGGCTGCCGTACCCGCCGGTGGAGCACACCCAATCGTAGACCAGTTGGTCGCCCTCCCAGACGTAAAGGTGCTGTTCAGTGAGGTTGATCTCGATGCGCTTGCCGGTCTGGGCCGGCGGGGATGGGACGGGCGTCGGGGTAGGGGTGGGCGGAGTGAGCAGGGCGACTACCTCGGCCAACCCATCCTGTGCGTCCTGCCCGTCTGGTGCGATCTCCAGAGCGCGTTCGTATTCGGCCTGCGCTTCGGGCAGTTGCCCGGCCTCCTGGAATTGCCGGGCAAGCTGGTAATGCGCGTCCGCCAGCAGGGGTTGCACGTCGTGGAAGTCCTGGTCCATTTTGTAGACCGTCGTCAGGTGATCCACGGCCACGGCCCAATCACCCGCCGTGTAGCGTTCCTTGCCAGCCAGGTAGTGAGCGGTGATAGTCCGCTCCCAGTGGGCGATGGGTTCACCGGGCATGGATTCCAGCGCTTGCTCGAAATGGGCCAGCGCTTCGTCCAACTGCCCGTCCGCTGCCAGTTGCTGACCCCAGAACAGGTGAGTTGCCCACTGGCCCTCGCGCAGTTTGGGGTAACTGGCGTCCAGGTTCTCGATTTCTGCCAGATAATCCAGGGCGCTGGCCCAATCCCGCTCGTCCCAGGCCACCTCAAATTCGGCGAACAGGGCAGCGGTGCGTTCGGCGATGGTGGGAGTCGGGGTGGCCAGGAACGGCAACCACGCGGCAGCCCCGGCGGGCCGGACGACGAGCAGGATCAGTAAAATCAGCAGCACCATCATGGCGATGGCCAGGGCCAGCCAAGTCCACCGCCGGTGCTCAGTGGGCTCTGTACGGGCAGGCCGTACAGGAGGCTGTTCTGCAACCCAGGGGGGCAGCTTGCCGGCGAACACGTCCGTCCGCCGTCTCGGGCGGCCACGCACCCAACGCAATCCAGCGTGGGCGCGGACCGCGATCCTGGCGCGCACCCACTTTGCTCCAGCCTGAGCACGGGGGTTGTGCGGGTTGAGGGCCAGCACTTTGTTCAGGCAGGCCAGCATGAGCTGATAATCGTTCACCACCCCGCTCAACCACAGCCACGCTTTCTCATTCGTCGGATCGAGGGTCGTGGCCTGGGAGAGGTAGCGCCGTGCTCTCCGTCGCTGCCCGGCTCGGGCGGCGGCAATGCCTTTGGCCAGCAGCTCCTGTACCAGGGCTTGAGTTATCACGTCCGACTGGAGGGGCATCTCGCGTCCCTTGCTCCTGGGTTATGCTGCGAACAGTTTGGTGCTATGTGTTGCGTGCCACGTTTCCCCAGGATTGTGAGTGACTTTCAGGATGTTGAGCTGCTTTGAGATTTGGGATTTGGACCGCAGGTCACCACGCCAATTATAGCATCAATCGCCCTCTGCCGCAATGCCGGGGCCGGGGAATAGGGCAACAAGTCGGCGCTACCCACAAGATGTTGGGAGGGAGAAAAAACGAGGGGATACCCCTCGTGCTCCCCAGGGATTTGCTGCGCCATCCCTGCCAGGGCGATGATTTGTCGGAAAGGCTGAACGGTGATATACTTGGCCCGTTATCTCGGAGCATTACAGGAGGGGAAGAATAGCGTGTCAGTTCTCGGAGCAATCTATGTCGGCGCAGCGGTGATGCTGGCCTTGTATGGAGTGAACTCACTGGTAATGCTCGCTCTGTACCTGCGTCACCGAGGGCGCACTCTACCTCTCCCGCCGCTGGCGAGCACTCCTCGGGTTACGGTGCAACTGCCCATTTACAACGAGCGTTACGTGGTAGAGCGCCTGATTGACGCTGTAGCTGCTCTGGATTATCCCCGCGACCGCTTTCAGATACAGGTGCTAGACGATTCCACAGATGAGACCACGGCCATAGCCCGGGATCGGGCCGCTTATCATCGGCGGCGCGGGGTAGACATCGTCGTCATCCATCGAACGGAGCGTACCGGGTTCAAAGCCGGAGCGCTGGCCCACGGGCTGAGCACGGCAACAGGGGAGTTCATCGCCGTCTTCGATGCCGATTTCGTGCCCGCCCCCGACTTTCTGCAGCAGACCATTCCGTGTTTCTTAGCCCAGCCGGACCTGGGGCTGATCCAGACTCGCTGGGGACACATCAACGGTGACTATTCGCTGCTCACCCGCGCCCAGACCCTGGCCCTGGATGGCCACTTCGTGGTGGAGCAGACTGCCCGCCAGCGGGCGGGCCTTTTTATGAACTTCAACGGTACAGCGGGAGTCTGGCGGCGGGCGTGCATCGAGGACAGCGGAGGCTGGCAGGGGGACACGCTCTCCGAGGACCTGGATCTCAGCTATCGAGCCCAGTTGCGCGGCTGGCGTTTTCTCTTCCTGCCGGACGTGGTATCGCCGGCGGAGGTGCCCCCCCACGTGGCTGCTTTCAAGCGGCAGCAATTCCGCTGGGCCAAGGGGTCCATACAGTGCTTGCGCAAACTGGGATGGGCGGTACTGACCGCTCGCGAGCCGCTATTCAAGCGTGTTCAGGGGCTCATCCATCTCAGCAGTTACCTGGTGCACCCGCTCATGCTGGTGCTGCTGCTCACTTCATTACCGCTCATGCTGTGGGGAGGGATGCCCAGCGTACACCTGGCCTACCTCAGTCTGGCCAGTGCGGGACCGCCATTGCTGTACGCGGTCGCTCAGCGGGCCTTGTACGATGGCTGGCGGCGGAGATGGGCCGTTTTCCCTGTGCTTGCGCTGTTGGGCACGGGTGTGGCCTTGAGCAATACCCAGGCGGTGATAGAGGCCCTGCTGGGCCGTAGGCAGAGCTTCCGGCGCACCCCGAAATTCCGGTTGGAATCGCGGGGCGACCACTGGCGTGACAAAGAGTACTCGCTGCCCTTTAGTTGGCTGACGCTGGGCGAGGCGGCTTTGGCTCTCTACGCCGGCATCACGGTGATCGTCGCCTGCCTGCGGGGCAACGTTTACGCCGTGCCATTTCTCCTGCTTTACGTCGCCGGGTTTGGGTACGTGGCGGCGCTGGGTCTGTGGCACTCTGTGGTCTGGCCGCGCTTCCGGTTACCACGGCTGAGGATCAACCACGAGACCACGATGGGGACGAGACGGCCCTGACGCACAAAGGCCCGGTCAGCGCGAGTCCGCTTCCGACCGGGCTATCCTCCTGATGTGTTCGTTCGCCTGCCCCCCTGCAGGTCAATGTTAAGCCGGGCAAGCGCTTTGTCGCGGGAGGTTTTTTACTCCGCTTGCACGTCCACGATGTCCTGGGAGGGTTTGGGTGGCTCGATGAGCGGTGGCTCAATGTCAGCACCCTGCATCACGATTTCACCCCGCACGAAGCCTCCTTCGTCCAGGAGGAACGAGGTCACGGTGATGTCGCCCCACACCCGTCCGGTGGCCAAAATCTCCACCCGATTGGCGTTCACGTTACCCTTGATCGCGCCAGCGACCGAGACGTTGTGGGCGGTAATGTCGGCCACGACCTTGGCCCCCTCGCTGACGATGAGATTGCCCGCCGTCTGCAAGGAGCCCTCGAAGATGCCGTCAATGCGCACCCCGCCATCGCTGCGGATGTCGCCCCGCAGGTTGGTGTTCGGACCAATGACGGTTTCAATTCTATCCGTGGCGGGGCTTTTGGATTTCTCTCTGCCAAACATGGTCTAGTCCTCCTCACTGCTTTTGTTTTCGATGATGGATACGACGTGCTTGCTGAGGGCCATTTGTTCAACCTTGCTGCTGGTAGGCGCGGGCGATAGCCTCTTTCTCCTCGTCGGTCAGGGTGTAGGTGGATTCCCACCGGCGCAGGGGCTTGGCGTAGACTCGCGTGCCATCGCGGGCATGTAGGCTGGAGATCACCACCCCGTTCCCGTGCCCATCCACCAGGGCGATGGCGAAGCTCTGATCGCCACCGGTATCGCGAAATGGGTTGAAACGCACCATCCCCAGCCACTGCATGCTGTGGCGCAGGGTTTTCTCCATCTGCTTGGTCCGATCGTCCAGCTCCTGCACCTGGGCCACGGTCTGGCGCACCTCGGCGATGTGGGCGTTGAGCACTTCCTCCAGGTTGCTCGCCGAAGTGCCGGCCACCAGGGACTGATACTGGCGAATGGCGCGGTTCAGGCGCACTTGCACCGCGATCAACCATAGGATGGCCGCCAACCCCAACAGTGCCGATCCCAGCCACAGCCAGGGCGCATAACTCTGATAAAAAGCGACGAATGCTTGCATATTCTGCCTCTCCACTGTGATACCACGTGATGGCGTTATTTTACTCTATTTGGGAGGTCTAGTCAACATGAAGTTGCTGGTGGCGACCCACAATCCGGGCAAGGTGCAGGAATACCGCGAGTTGCTGTCCGAACTGCCAGCGGATCTGGTTTTCCCGGCGGAGCTTGGGCTGGATATTCGGGTGGTGGAAAGCGGTGATTCTTTTGAGGAGAACGCCGTGCTCAAGGCGCGGGCCTTTTCGCAGGCCAGCGGATTTCTCACCCTGGCGGATGATTCGGGGTTGGAGGTGGACGCTCTTGGGGGCGCGCCAGGTGTGCGCACGGCACGGTACGCCGGTCATGGGGCCAGTGACGCAGATCGCTACCAGTTGTTGCTGCACAATCTGGAGGGTGTGCCGTGGGAGGCGCGCACGGCCCGTTTCCGCTGCGTGGTGGCCCTCGCTACCCCCGACGGTCAGTTGCACACCGCCGAGGGGCGCTGCGAGGGGGTCATCGCCCTGGCCCCCAGCGGTGAACATGGCTTCGGCTACGATCCGGTGTTTTACATGCCCGAGTACGGGTGCACGATGGCCGAGTTGGACCCGGCGATCAAAAATCGGGTGAGCCATCGCGCCCGCGCGGTACAGGCCGCGTGGCCCATTTTGGAGGCGTTGCTGAAATCCCAACAAGCTGGGTAGGATAGGCATCTCCCCGCCACCTTGCCACATGCTACGGGCTCAGTCCGCCGCCTTTCCCTCCATCAGCTCTGTAGCCTCTACGTACACTCGAAGCAGGCGCAACATCTCTCGCCTATCCGCCTCGTCAATGTGTTCCATCACCTGGCGCACGCGCTGCCGGCGGATTTCCCGAACGCGCTGCAATGTCTCCAGACCCCGGTCTGTCAGCCGGATCAGCACCTGTCGCCGGTCACTGGCGTCTCGCCGGCGCTCGACCAGGCCGCGTTCCGCCAGCCGGTCTATGATACCGGTCATGGTCGCTGAACACTGCATAGTCGCGTTGGCCAACTGACCAATGGGACATTCCTGCCCGTGACGCCAGATGGCGACCAGGGCGAAGAACTGAGGCACAGTCAGGCCGTAGTTGCTAAGCTGCTGGGCAAATCGGCGCTGCTCCGCCCAGCTTATACGCAGGATCAACTGTTGGAGGGTCTCCACATCCTGCTCCAGCAAGCTCTCCTCCTCCGCCACTGCGCTCTCCCTTCCCGCCCCATCGCTGTCTGATCGGACAAGGCGTTCACGCTTCTTTAATTTCGCGTAACTGCTCAGGCTACTTCTGTTAGCGATTGAAATCGCCTCTAGAGGGCTTGCAGCCGAGCGTCCACCTGCGTGGACGCGCCTGTCCACGCAGGTGGACAGCCAGCTTTAGCTCCTCAGGCGCGG
>JAGGZG010000056.1 GCA_021162125.1 Anaerolineae bacterium | reverse complement strand
TGGCGAAGGGTGCTTCAGCACTCTTCGCCTGCTCAGCCTGGACGTTCACGTCCAGGCGACGCGGCAGCAGCACCGACTTTTCTCAAGTACTGATACTTGGTGTAGGATGGCCCCCCTGTAGAGTGTTGGTGACGTGTCTCGCCCGAACGTGAACGCTCGGTCTACGAGATGCAAGGCCCTCCGGTCCTCTGGAACCCTCGGAGGGGGCTTCCCACCGTTCGGCTGAGCCTAGTCGAAGCCTCGTAGCCAGGCGGGCTTGCCCTGAGCCATGGCCTGAGCGCAGTCGAAGGGCCTGTCCTCCCCCCGTGGAACGGGGGAGCTAGAGGGGGGCGCGATCCATACATAGCCACTTTGTGAAATCTGCAAAAGTACTGCAACCTATCACCGATGATCAACGACTTGTAGCGGCGGCTCTCGTGGCCGCCGTGTTCGTCTCGGCAGCCACGAGGCGCTTTTAGTTTTGCCCAAAATGGTGTATAATCTCAGCAGGGAGGCACAACGCTGTCGTCTTTGTGCCTCCTTAGAGGTGAGAGCAAATGGATCAGGAACACATCCGCAATTTCTGTATCATCGCCCATATTGATCACGGCAAGTCCACTCTGGCTGACCGCCTGCTGGAGCTTACCGGCACGCTCAGTGCCCGTGATATGCAAGAGCAGGTGCTGGACAGTATGGACCTGGAGCGCGAGAAGGGCGTGACCATCAAGGCCTCCGCCGTGCGCATGACGCACACCGCCAGCGACGGCCAGGAGTACGAGCTGAACCTGATTGATACACCGGGACACGTGGATTTCACTTACGAAGTCAGCCGCTCGCTGGCCGCCTGCGAGGGTGCGCTTCTCATCGTGGACGCCTCGCAGGGCGTGGAGGCCCAGACGCTGGCCAATCTCTACCTGGCCCTCGACCATGACCTGACCATCGTGCCCGTGGTCAACAAGATTGACCTCATCTCTGCCCGCCCGGACGAAGTGGCCCAGGAGATCGAGGACGTCATCGGCATCCCCACCGCCGAGGTGATTTTCACCTCGGCCAAAGAGGGCATCGGCGTTGACGAGGTGTTGGAAGCGGTGGTGACCCGCATCCCGCCCCCCTCCGGCGATCCCGACGCACCGTTGCGAGCGCTCATATTCGACTCGCACTACGATCCGTACAAAGGGGTGATCGCTTACGTCCGCGTGGTAGACGGCACGGTTGAAATGGGGCAGCCTTTGCGGCTCATGTCCAGCGGGGTGACGTTTGAGCCCGTGGAAATCGGGGTCTTCGTGCCCGGGATGAGCCCCACCGGCCGGTTAATGGCCGGCGAAGTGGGCTACGTGGCCACCGGGCTGAAGAGCGTGCGCGATTGTCACGTGGGCGATACTTTGACCACATTGCAGAATCCGGCGGAACAATCGCTGCCCGGCTATCGCCCGGCCAAACCCATGGTCTTCGCCAGCATCTATCCCACCGAGGGCGAGGACTATAACCTGCTGCGCGAAGCCCTGGCCAAACTCCAGCTTAACGATGCGGCCCTCACCTTTCAGCCGGAAACGTCGCAGGCGCTGGGCTTTGGCTTCCGCTGTGGGTTCCTGGGTCTCTTCCACATGGAGATCGTCCAGGAACGGCTGGAGCGGGAGTATGGCCTGGATATCGTGTTCACCGCCCCCAGCGTGGAATACCGGGTTGTCAAGCGTGACGGCCAGGTGGTGTTGGTGGATAACCCGGCCAAACTCCCTGACGAGACGGAGATCGAGTACATCGAAGAGCCGTGGATGGAGATTTCCATCTTCACCCCCGCCGAGTACATCGGCCCTATCATGGAGTTGGTCACCAGTCGGCGAGGGGAGTACAAAAACACCGAGTACCTGGATGAGCGGCGGGTGCTCCTCACTTATCACGTCCCGCTGACCGAGATTCTGGTGGATTTCTACGACCAACTGAAATCACGCACACGGGGTTACGCCTCGCTGGATTACCAGTTCACCGGCTATCGCCCCGGCGACATGGTCAAGCTGGATGTGCTGGTCAACAACCAGGTGGTGGACGCCCTCTCGATCATCGTCCACCGCGACCAGGCATACATCAAAGGCCAGCGCTTGGTCAGCCGCATGAAAAAGGTGATTCCACGTCAGCTTTTCACCGTGCCCATCCAGGCGGCGGTCGGCAAACGGGTTATCTCGCGGGCCAACGTCAGAGCCCTGCGCAAGGACGTGCTGGCCAAATGCTACGGCGGCGACGTCACCCGCAAACGCAAGCTCCTGGAAAAACAGAAAGCGGGCAAGAAACGGATGAAGATGATTGGCAATGTGCAGATTCCCCAGGAGGCATTCATGGCCGTGTTGAAGCTGGGGGAAGAGTGATATCGCCATAAACGACAGCCCGCCTACCGACGCCATTGTCGGAGGCGGGCTGTGCGCTATTTGACGCGACTGCCGCTAATCGTTCGCTTCCTCGAAAATCGCCTCTGCATCATCCTCGACGGGAGAGGCAGTGGGCGACCGAGGAGAGAGTCCGGCTTCCGCGCGGATGTGGTCTTCAATCTGATGGAGGATTTCCGGATTCTCGCGCAGGAACTCTTTGGCGTTCTCCCGGCCCTGGCCCAGGCGGGTCTCCCCATACGAGTAGTACGATCCCCGCTTCTCGATCACGCCCATCTCCACGCCCAAATCCAAAGCGTCGCCGGCTTTGGAGATTCCCTCGTTGTACATGATGTCGAACTCGACCCGCCGGAACGGGGGGGCGACCTTATTCTTCTTCACCGTCACCCTGGTGCGGTTGCCGATGACCGTGCCCCCCTGCTTGATGCTCTGAATCCGCCGCATGTCCAGCCGCACCGAGGCGTAGAACTTCAGCGCCATCCCCCCAGAGGTGGTCTCCGGGTTGCCAAACATCACCC
>JAGGZG010000282.1 GCA_021162125.1 Anaerolineae bacterium | reverse complement strand
CCATCGCCGACGGAGCAGCGGCTGTCGTGCTCTGTCCCACGGAGCAGGCCAGAGCGTTCACCGACAGCGCAGTGCGCATCGCGGCCTCGGCTGTGGCCACGGATGCCGTGGCCATCCACGACCGCCACGATCCTCTTTTTTTGCAGGCGGTGTACCTCTCGGCGCAGAAAGCGTATCGCCAGGCGGGCATCACTCTGCAGGACATTGATCTCTTCGAGGCCCACGATGCCTTCACCATCATGGCCGCTCTCTCCCTGGAGGCCTGTGGCTTCGCGGCACGGGGTGAGGGCGTGCGCCTGGCCCAGGAAGGGGACATCGCCTTGGATGGGCGCATTCCCATTTCCACAATGGGCGGCCTGAAGGGACGCGGCCATCCGGTAGGCGCGACAGGCATCTACCAGGTGGTGGAGGTCGTGCAGCAATTGCGGGGACAGGCAGGGGCCAATCAAATCGAGAATGCCCGCTGGGGCATGGCCCAGAACATCGGGGGTAGTGGAGCAACGGTTATCACCCATATCCTGGAGGCATTGTCTTAGGACAAGGGGACAAGGTGAGAGGGAGAGGGGGGATGGGGAGACAAGGAACATTGGGGCAAGACAGGCCGAAAGGCAATGGAAGTCGAACATCGGCTTAATCTGCTCAATCGGCTGACCCATAGCTCGGCCATAGAATTTGATCAACTGGAGGCATGTAGATGGGAATTCCTACTCATTGGAGGACACAGAATCAACGGTATCGTTTAGTCGGTGAGGTGTGCCAGCATTGCGGGGCCAGGCTGTTCCCGCCACGGGACGTGTGCCCGGAGTGCTCGCAACCCGCGTATGAACCTTACGAGTTCAGCGGGCGTGGCGAGGTCTACTCGCACTCTACCATCTTTCACGCGCCCAGGGGCTACAAAGAGTTCGTGCCCTACACCGTGGCCCTGGTCAAGCTGGAAGAAGGGCCACTGGTGACCGCTCAACTCGCGGACGTGGACACGGGCGAGGCATACATCGGCATGCCGGTGGAGATGGTCACCCGCAAACTGCGAGAGGAGGGCGAGGACGGGGCCATCGTCTACGGGTACAAGTTCCGGCCCGTCTTGTAGTAGGACGGAGTTACCCCCGGCTGGCTTTGAGCCTGCGGGAGGCTCACCTAAATCAGGCTCTCGGAGTTTGCCTTCACTGGTGCAACCGGTTTCCGGCAAGCTGAAAGTGCGATGTACCCCCTCAGGTACACCGCACTTTTTGTGTAAACGAGTCTTGACAGAAGCTGTGAAACATGCTAATATACTGCTAACGGTTGTTCTGCTAACGGTTGTTCTGCTCATCCTCCCGCAGGTTGGCCGAACCTGCGGGAGGATCATAATCCCCACGAGGAGGTTCTGCGATGTCCGCGATGAAAGAATCCCATGCTACCCCCCCCCGCGCACGGATAGCCAAATAAGAATGATGGCTGGTGTCCCTGCCGCGTCCAGACCAGAGGCCAGAGGTGCGCGCACGAGGTGTGCCCGCAATCGTGGCCTTTTTGTTTGCGGCCTGGCGGTCGTGGTGCTGATCCTGGCCGGCGGCCTGCTACTGGCCCTGGGAGGGATGAGCCGCGCCCAGGAAGCAACCGCGCCAACGGATACCCCTTCGCTCACGAGTGTGATAACGCCGACCGTTATGGCGGTTTCGACGGAGACCCCGCCGGCCACCGCTACCCCGGCTACTCCACCTCGGCCACCTGAACCCCTTCCCTCGCTACCCCCTGCACCCTCCGCCCAACTGCCCGGCGAGGAAGCGGTCTTGCCATTAGCCTCCGGAATGAGTGTGTCGGACGTGGTCAACGTCTCCAACAATTCCGGCACTTCCGGCGGGCCTGATATTGCCGTGGACAGTGCAGGTCACGTTCACGTGGTGTGGTTCGACGATACCCCCGGCAACTACGAGATTCTCTACAGCCAATGGAATGGCGAGAGTTGGCTATCACCGGTGGTGGTCTCCAACAACCCGACGACGTCGGAGTGGCCGGCGGTGGCCGTGGATAGCGATGGCGTCATCCACGTGGTGTGGCAAGATTGGACAACCAGTTACAATGAGATCCTCTACCGTCGTTCGACCGATGGTGGCCAGACCTGGTCACCGGCGCACAACCTGTCTAACAGTACTTACTACTCTTACCATCCTCGCATTGTCGGTGCGACCGATGGACGCCTGCACGTGGTGTGGGATGAGGTGGTATCACACGGCAGCTTCTGGGGCTACGAGATTTACCACCGGATGTCGGCCGATGGCGGGCAAAACTGGTCGGGTGTGACCAACCTGTCCTCGGCGGTGGGCACTACTCATTCGGGCTATGCCGATATGTCCGCAGGCGTGGGTGGGGATGTCCACGTGGTGTGGTGGGCAACCGACAGCAGTTACGTGGGAGGTGAGGTTTATTATCGGCGGTGGGATAGCAGCAACGAGGTGTGGATAGGGCTGGAGCGGGTGTCCGATGGTGAGATGAAATCCTCCTATCCCTGCATAGCGGCCGATGACGAGAACAACGGGCACGCGGTGTGGCATTACGACGATACTCCTGATGGGGATGGATACGGCGACGTTTACTATCGCAAACGGGGGAGCACAGGCTGGTTGGGTGATCCCACACTGCTATCCGATGGGGATGAGGAAATGTGGAATTACCCTGACGTGGCGGCCGGCGCAGCCGACAACGTGTATGTGGTCTGGCCGGACACAGGGCTTGCGGGGACGTATTATCGGCGGTGGGATGGGAGCAGTTGGTCACCGGCGGAAGCCATTTTCGACAGTGGGGTGACCATCTGGACCGTGGCTGTGGCGGCGGACGAGGTGGGCAACGGCCACGTAGTGCGGGCCTCGATCGACCCCCCGGCGACGGCATACGACGTTTACTACCTCGAGCTGTCTCCCTCCGGCCCGTGGGTAGACGTGAGCATCTCGCCGGGCACCACCCTGACCCTGACCGCCGAAGGCTGGCCCACACCCAACCCGCTGGAGGTCACGGTGACGGTGGGGAACAACCTGACCACTACCGTCGGGGGGCTAGAGGTGCAGTTCAGCCTGGAGGGAAGCGCACCGCCGCGCCTGTACGTCATTCCTGAGGACGGGCACGGCGAGGGAGAGTACAGCAACGGGAACTACTACGAGGAGTGGTCTATCGGCAGCCTGGCGGCGGGGGAGGTCACCAGCACGGTCTGGTCGGTGTGGGTGCAGCCCTCGACGGCGCTGACGCTGAGTTGCTGGGCGGACCTGTACAGGGATGCCGACTGGGTGGACGAGGGGAACGAGGAGGTCAGCATCCCCCAGGCGAGCATCCATCCTGTGATCGTGATTCCCGGCATGCTGGGCTCGTGGAAGGTCAATGATGCCGGTGAATGGGCGATTGAGCCACTCTTCGGCACTTACGATCCCCTGCTGGACGAGCTCGAGGCAGCGGGGTACGAGGACGGAGTGACGTTGTTCCCATTCCCATACGACTGGAAACGGAGCAACTCTCTCACCGCAGTCTTGTTGATGGATGAGATTGCTGCCATTTCGTCGTTGCCAGCGGTGCCCTACGTGGATTACTCGCAGGTGGACCTGGTCGGCCACAGCCAGGGTACGATGGTGGCCCGCTTTTACGTGCAGCGCTATTGGGGCGAAGACACAGTCGGTAAGTTCATCAGCCTGGCCGGGCCGTTCCGTGGCGCGCCGATGGCTTACGTCGTCTGGGAGGGGCTGGATCCCTCTGTCATGCCGCCGGAGATAGCCACACCGTTGGAGTTTCTGGTTCGTCTATGGGCAGTGAAGGCTGGTTACGGTCATTGGATATGGATCTGGGTCCCACTCCCACCGCCCTTCCCGCCTGGCATCCTGGTGCCGATTCCTGTAGTATCCGACCCGGAGCTTTATAGTTACGTGCACAACGAGATTCCCTCGCTGGGCCAGGTGCTGCCCTCGGATGACTACTTGCCGGAGTACCTGCAGGACAGCCATGGCATGCCGTTTCCCTACGGCCCCGCACCTGGTCACGAGGTCAACACTTTCCTGAATGACCTGAACGGCGACGTCTCCACGACCCTGGTGGATAGATTGGGTCCGAATAATGTCATCGCGCTTTATAACAACGAATTCCTCACCCAATCGTACTACGAGGTGGTACAGCAGCCGCCGGCCATGGTTCCTTTGTGGACCTATGGGATGCCTGAAGACTACGATGCCCATCGTGACGAGGGTGATGACACTGTGCCCCTTATAAGCGCTAATCTCAGCACCCTTGACACGAGGGTTGTATCTGTACGGGTAGACGATGCTAACCACGTTGGCATAGCGAAAACAGGTCAGATCGATGTTGTAGGCTATCTGACCGGTGTGCAACCGCCGGCCGGGCCCGACGGCGAAGGCCTGACACCCGACACCCAGCAGGGCAACGTGGCACTCATCGTCTATAACCTATGCCCGGTTGATATAGTGGTTACCGATCCGGAGGGGCGGCGGGTGGGGACGGACCTGAGCACAGCCAAGTCCGTCAACGAGGTGCCGGACGCCTTCTACAGCGGCCGCAGTCCCGACGACCGTGACCCCGATCTCATCGTCATCCGCAACCCGCTGCAGGGCTCATATACTATCTCTGTGCGGGGCACGGACAAAGGGCCCTACGGCGTCGGCGTGCGGCTCATCAGCGGCACACAGTCCATTAACCTGGGCACCTTCACCGGTGAGGCCGTGCCCGGCGAAATCTCCGCTTTCACCGTCGAGTATCCGGCCAAGGAGCAGCCCTACACCGCTCGCTACGCGCTGCACTACCGGGGTGTGGAGTACACTGCGGATCCCCTCGTCGTACACGACCCGCTGACAGTGGGCGGGCTGCACGAGGATCGGGTGTTGGCCCGCCGCGAGTCGCCGGCGATCAGCGACGAGAAAACCCCCGATATACTACCAATGGTAATGTACTATCAGGTATACGGCCTGGACCCCCTGCGCCTGAACGTGCTGGCCGTGCGGGTGGAGACCGAGAAGGGAACGCAGATGGTGGAGGTTGCGCAGAGCCACCAAATTGGCAAAGACGGCACAATTCGCTTCCGAGCAAAGTCTGCCGATGAGAAAGTGCCGCTGGAGGTGATGGGGGAGTTCATCTTCGGCAAGGAGAGGAAGCCATGACGCGATGGAGTGCGATCCTGCTGGCGGCGCTTCTCGTCCTGCTGACCGTCCAGTGCGGCTGTTGCACGGGCCTCGTGAATGAGCTCGCGGAACGGGTCTTCATCCACACCGACGCCATCGCCTACCCTCCAGGAGTGGAGGTTATCGTGCCAGAGAGCGAGAAACCCCTGTCGTTTCGCTTCTCCCCAGGCAAGCGGAGAATGCTATATCATGGAGAAGGCGCTGGCTGGGCAGTGCTCAACCTAGAAACAGGGGAGCAAACAGCCATTGGTCAATCACTGACAGGGCCAGTGTGGGTAGACGACCGCTACATCTATAGCCGACGACAGGGGGGAGGAGAAGAGGATCGCTACAAGGGAACCGGCCTGATCGTTGACACCCAAACCTGGGAGGTGCACAGCGCTGAGGACTGGAATCAAAATGAAGTCGCGCGTTTCGAAGAGGCCTTCTCAGAATTCTACGACATCTCTCTCGCTCAGCGTCTCGGAGTCGGTGACGAAAGCAAGCACTACTCACCGGATGGCCGGTACTACTACCAGGACACAGTCATAGATCAGTACAACATTTGGATCACCATATACTCCCAAGATGATAGGATGCTCAACGAGTATCAAGGCGGATACATTTACCAGGCAGCCTGGGACCACGACAGCAGTGGAGTGTATCTGCTGATTCTCAAGGTACAATGGCGGTTTCCCATAGCACTGCCTAGCCTTCTTCCCGGCGCGATCCTCAAATTGCCAGTTTCTCCGCCCCCCTCCGGGCCTGCCGTGTCGCCATGGTTGCGGGCGTTGGTCATCGTTGCTGTGGTATTGACGCTCGTCGTGTTCACCCCTCTTGGATGGCTCATCATCAAAAGGCGCAGACGCCAGTGGAGATCAGGCTGAGAAAGGTACCAGGTGTACGCCCTGGACCCCCTCCGCCTGAACGTACTGGCCGTGCGGGTGGAGACCGGGGATGGGACGCAGATGGTGGAAGTCGCGCAGAGCCACCAAATTGGCAAAGACGGCACGATCCGCTTCCGGGCCACCGGTAACCTCAACCAGTGGTATAACGCCATCGCCCTCGGCTTTGGAGTGGCCGGCTGGGGTGACAACCCTACCGGCTACAGCGTGGCCTACATCCCCGCCTGGGGGAAGCTCAAGTTGACGCGGGAGTACACCTTCCTGGATCAAGCGTCGGTTACACTGATACCGGGCCAATGGTACCAACTCAAGGTGGTGCGCGATGGGGCGACCGGCAGTATCGAGGTTTATCTGGACCAGGGTCAGGGCTACCCGGAGACGTCCACCCTGGAAGCCGTGGACAGCACCTACCCCGACCTGCGTCGGCTGGGCTGGGCGGCGGGAGGCAGCGGCTACGCCCTGGAGGTGGAGTGGATCATCGCTGTGGAGGGAGGTGCACCGTGACCAGGCGTATCGGCATT
>JAGGZG010000283.1 GCA_021162125.1 Anaerolineae bacterium | reverse complement strand
CGATTGAAATCGCCTCTAGAGGGCTTGCAGCCGAGCGTCCACCTGCGTGGGCGCGCCTGTCCACGCAGGTGGACAGCCAGCTTTAGCTCCTCAGGCGCGGTTTCAACCGCTGGCCTGAGTAGTAACGACAGCAGGATGAAAGTGTCAACCTATTCTGAACCATCCTCATTTGTGGTATTAACTTTCAGCTCGATCAAAGCTGTACAGCTCGTGCAGGCTGGGGCGGCAGGACTCGAACCTGCGAATCGCGGCTCCAAAGGCCGCTGCCTTACCACTTGGCGACGCCCCAGTACTCGAAAATATTCTACCATAATCAAAGGCTTTGAGCAAACTCGTTACCTCATCGCGTCCGGCTCAGCCCGGCGACCAGCAGGTCCAGTGCCAGTACGGGGTCTAACCGACCGGTCTTGATCGCCACGTCGGTTTCCACAAGTTGATCGTACACCTTTTCGAGCTGGGCCATCGAGAAATTCCGCGCCTGACGAAGCCCCTTCTCAACCACAAAGCTGTGTAGCTTCAGCTTGTCGGTGATCTCGCGCTGGCCCAATCCGCGCTCGCTCAGCTCTTTTACCTGCACCAGGATGCGAAACTGGCGGACGATCATCCCCAACAGGGCCAGAGGCTTCTGCTTGTCCAGGAGCTGATGAAGCAAGCGCATAGCAGTCCGCCCATCGCGGCGGCCCAGAGCGTCCACCATGTGGAAGACGTTGGCCTCCTGGGCGTAACTGACCAAAAGGTGCACGTCGTCCACGCTGATGGGCCGTTCGCCCCCGGTGTAGGCCACGAGTTTGGCGAGCTCCTGATCCAGCAACCGCAGATCGTTGCCCACGAAGGCTGCCAGTTCCCCGGCAGCCGGAGGCGTAATCTGACCACCGTGTCGCTCCGCCCGCTTGGTAATCCACCGGGGGAGCGCGTTTTGCCGGGGAGGAACGAACTCTTGGACGTGACCACATTCCTCTGCCAGCGCCAGTTGGTAGACGGGGTGCTTCTGAGAGATACGGCGGTTTTCGACGAGAATCAGGCGGGTGGTGGGCGGTAGATGGGGCAAATAGGCCACCAGCTCGTCGAGAATCTCCTTGCTCCTCCGCTTCTCCTGACCGGAGAGCGCACCCAGCAGCCCCTCGACGATGACCAGACGGCGGTCGGCCAGGAAAGGGATGGTATCACAGGCGTGCCGGAGTTCGCCCAGGGTGATTTTGCGCCCGTCGAGGATGGCGGTGTTGAGATCAACCATCGCCGGATCGCCGTCCATGCGCTGTTTCAGGTTCTGCACGGCCTCGGCGCGGGAGAACTCGTCCTCACCGTGGAAGAGGTAGAACATCCATTACTCCTGGCTGAGGGTCACTTCGTGGATCACCAGGCGGCCCCATTGCCGACGGTTGATCCGCCGCACGAACATCCCGCCCACCTCTGGCAAGGTGGTGACCCGTGCCTGCACGACCAGGCCCAACGGCTGAGCGATGAACATGGCTACCATCGTAGCCAGCATCACGTCCGGCAGACGGCCGAGCCGCGATTTTGAGCGGCGGGGGAAGAACATGGCCGCGAAAGCTGCCAGACCAGCCAGCATCCCGCCGACGGCCAGGTTGGTGCCGCAGCGGGGATGGACGGCCAGGTGGTATTCCCCGGCTCGCAGGCGGTCGAGGGCTTCGGCGACGGCCGAGGCCACCTCCTCGGTGCGCACCCAGCCGTACAGCGTAAAGCCCGACAGGGTGGTATGCCCTATCAACTGCAAATACGGGTTACGCGCGGACAGGACGTGGATGGTGGCGTGTTCCACGGCGTGATTCCGTCGTACACGGGCCACTAGCGGCAGGTCCAAAATATTTGTCATTTGCACCTCGATGTCTCTCAATCAATGATGGGTTTAGCAACTACAATCACACGGTGGGTGTTGTTGGTGTACGGCCAGCAGGTGACCAGGGTCACACGCTCGTCGCCCGTGGGGGCGATCCAACGCGCGTTCCGCTCACGCACCTCGGCAGGTGCGTCTTTCTCTTTAAGGATGTGCTTCTCGGTCACCTGATAGCGGTAGGCCGTATCGCCTACGTACACGATGACCTCATCCCCAGCCTGCACGTCCACCAGATAACGGAAGACCTTGCCTCGAATGTTGTGATGGCCGTTCATAACCACGTTTTCCCCGTGACCGGGATAGGCCGACGTCTTGTGCCAGCCGACCGCGTAGTCGGCCACGTCCCACACGCTGACCAATCGCCCTCCCTCCTCGACGGTCTCCCAGCCAACGGGCACCACGGTGGCGTCCACGTTGATGGCCGGGATCACCAGGCGACTGGGTGGAGCGTCGGCGGGGGGCGGAAAGTTTGGTGTGGGAGTGGCTGTGGGTTTGGGGGTGGGTGAGGGACGAACCGTGCCCTGTGGATGTGCCGGCGTAGGCGTAGTCCACGGATCGGGGCGGGGCTCGCGCCGGAAGTGGGTCGGCGTCGGCGATGGAGTTGGCGTGGACAGGAGGACAACCGCCTCCGTGGTGACGGTTGGGGTAGTGGTAGCGGTCTCCGTTACGACGAAGTCCGTCGGCGCAGACCCGGCGTAAGCCCGCGTCTCGAGTTGGACGTGCTGGTAGGCCAGAACCATCCCCACGGCCAGGAGCACTGCTCCAAACCAGATGAGGATAGTGCCAGCCATCGCCAGGCGTTCTGTTCGGCTCAACGGTCGAGGCTCATCCCAGAAACTCACGTCACTCTCCACCCAATCCATCTTTGGATCGATTATACACTGGACGCCAGGGGAAAGCAAGTCTACAGCAGGTTCACCGGGTCCACGTCCACCCGCCAGTCTGGGGGCAGGCTCGCCGCGCACAACAGCAAGCCGGGGTCCGTGGCCCGGACGACGATCTGCCAGCGATGCTGTCCTCGCCAGCGGGCAAAAAAGCAGGGCAGTGGCCCGCTGATCTCCACGGGGACGCCCAACTGCGCGGCAGCAGACTCGATCTCAGCGCGTAGCACCTCGCCCTCTTCTTGGCAACGCTCGGCGCTAGAGTGCACGCATACCAGTCTGGCCAGGCGGGAGAAGGGCGGATACCCGTGCTCACGGCGGAAGGCGATTTCCGCATCGTAGAAAGCGGGATAGTCGTGACGGGCAGCAGCCTGGATGGCGTAATGCTCCGGCGAGTAGGTCTGGACGATCACCTGGCCGCCCAGTGGACTGCGCCCGGCCCGTCCGGCGACCTGGGTCAGCAATTGAAAGGTACGCTCGCTGGAGCGGAAATCCGGGAGATGGAGTGCGGTGTCGGCGGCCACCACCCCCACCAGGGTGACCAGCGGCAGGTCCAATCCCTTGGCGATCATCTGCGTGCCCACGAGCACGTCCGCCTGATGGGTTATGAAACTTTGGAGGAGCGCTTCGTGCGCCCCACGACCGCCGGTCGTATCCCGATCCCAGCGCAGAGTCCGTGCCCGTGGGAACATCTCGCGCACCGTGGCCTCCACTCGCTCCGTGCCGATGCCGAAATAGCGGATGCGTGTGCTGCCGCAGCGCGGGCACACGCGAGGGATGGGTTCCTGCCGCCCGCAGTGATGACAGCGCAACACCTTGTCCGCAGCGTGATAGGTGAGCGGCACGTCGCAGCGGGGACAGCGCAGGACGTGCCCGCAGTCCCGGCAGAGCACAAAGGTAGCCGTGCCCCGCCGGTTCAGGAACAGGATGGCCTGCTCACCAGCCCGCAGCACCCGATCCAGCGACTCCTGTAACGCGCGGCTGAAGATGCTCCGGTTGCCAGCCCGTAGCTCCTGGCGCATGTCCACCACGCGCACCGGCGGCAGATCGGTGTACTGGGCATCGAGGTGCGGGGCCAGGGGCCGGTAGCGCACGGTACGTAATTGGTAGCTCTCTCGCTGTTCCTCCAGCCGGCGGCGATGGCCCAGGATGCGCTGGGGAAGTTCCACCAAAATGTACTCGCCTTGCCGGGCACGATAGTACGAGACCAGGTCCGGGGTGGCGCTGCCCAGGATGACCGCCGCGCCGCTCAGTCGCGCCAGCTCCACGGCCACCTCGCGGGCGTGGTAGCAGGGTGGGCGGTCGGCCTGCTTGTAGGTGGATTCGTGCTCCTCGTCGAGGACGATCAAACCCAGGTGGGGCAGCGGGGCGAACAGGGCCGACCGGGGGCCGATGACCACGTCAGCCAGGCCAGCGCGAATCCTGCGCCAGGCGTCGAAACGCTCGCCGGCCGAGAGGCCGCTGTGCAGGACGGCGATCCGCGCCGGGAAGCGGGCGGCGAAGCGGCGGATCGTCTGCGGCGTGAGGGCGATCTCCGGCACGAGGACGATTCCCTGCCGACCCTGGGCCAGCACCTCCTGTAAAGCCCGCAGGTAAATCTCGGTTTTCCCGCTGCCGGTCACCCCACGGAGCAGATAGACCGGGGGCTGTAAAATAGGGAATTGGAGGCCGGGCTGAATCCGCTGCCAGACAGCTTCCTGGTCGGGTGTCAGGCGGGGTTGGCTCTCCAGGACGAACTCCCGCCCGGCCAGGGGATCGCGCCATACCTCCTGCTCCTCCAAGGCAACCAGTCCCCGGCTCTCCAGAGCGCGCAGGTCTGCCAGGGAACAGCCGGTCTCGGCGTATACCCAGCTCACCCACACTGCGTCACGCTGGTCCCGCAGGCAGTTCAGCACCGCCGCCTGGCGCTGCCCGCCGCGCAGTTCGAGCACCCTGCCCACGATTTCCTCCTCCGCCAGACGCAAGAGGACACGTGGCTCCTCGCGGATGCGGTGGACGAGCCCCCGTTTCTCCAGGGCACGGATGGCGGAACTGTCGGCCCCGGTCTCGCGGTAGACCTGCGCCGCTTCCACGGGGCCAGGGAGATCGCGCAGGTAAGCCAGCACCGCTGCTTGTTTCGACGCTGCCTTCTTCGATGATGAACTGAGTCTCTCCAACGCACGGTCAATCTCGGCCGGGGGAACGGCCAGGACTACCAGGTCGCGCCGCTTGGTGATCTCCACCCAACCGCGTTTGGCCAGGGCACGGACGGGGGCCGGGCCACAATCCGCCCAGGCGCACACCTGGGCCAGCGTGGGCAGAGGGTCATCGCTGGCAGCCAAAGCCAGGAGCACGGAGGCCTGCTTCGAGGGGTGGCCCAGGCGAGGCAGCGCCTCAGCAATACGGTCCTCGTCGGCCAGCAAACGGACGAAGCGCACCTTTCTGGGCCCGATGCGCGGTGGAGGCAGCTCCCAACGCTTGACGGCCACGCCCCGTTGTACCAGGCGCTCGATCAGGCTGGCGACGTCCTTCCGCCGCATCCGCCTCCGAACCTGCTGGCGGGTGAGGGGACCCTCCCGGCGCAGCAAATCGAGGAGCGCCCGCTGCGGGTCCGTCAACGAGCTCTCGTCAAACTTCGTCGGGGCAGGTTCAATCACCAGGCGGGCACGTCGCAGCAGGCCGGGGGGCAACATCTGGCGCAGGCAATCCATCAGGGGAGCCAGGTAGGTGGCGCTCATCCAGCGGGCCAGGGCGAGTTGTACCGTGGAAAGGACGGGGTCTGGCCGCACCAGCGTGTCAATCTCACGCACCTCGGCGACCGGGGCAGTGTCACTCAGGGCGACCACCACGCCGTACTCCCGCCTCGGGCCGAAAGGCACGACGACCAGGTGACCGGGGACGAGCTGGCCTTCCAGACCCGGCGGAATTGCGTAATGGAAAGTCATGCCCAGGGCACTATCGGCTCCCTGGGCACGTATCTTAGCGAGATCTGCGCCCCCCTGCCAGCGCACGGGGGCGTTGACCGCAACCTCGGCGTAAATCATCTCAGCACTTGCTCACTGGCGGTACAGGGCCCCGGCTACGTACCCTACCACCTGGGAGTGATCGCCAGTCACATCGCCGGAATTGGCATAGTACAACACCTGACCACGGGTGGCCCCCAGCGCTCGCGCGGCCAGCATTACGGCGATGACCGGGCCACCGCCACAGGCTTCGGTGCGATGGGTAGCCAGGGCCTGAGCCAGCCCCTCTGGATCAAAATTGTCAATGTAGCTCAGGGCTACCCGGTCCAACTGGACGGCTTGATGGTAGGGGTAGAAGTGAGAGAGATCAGTGGAAGCCACCAAAAGGGCGTTCTTCCCGGCCAGCACCCGGCCCAAAGCCGCGCCCAATCGCCTGCACGCCGCCAGGCTCTGATCGCCCATCATCACCGGCAGCAGCCGGAACTCGCCCAGGGCCACCTGCAGGAAAGGCAGTTGAATTTCCAGGGAGTGCTCCGCGTCGAAGCCCACGCGGGTCAACTTTACCTCGCTGCCCAAGTTCGAGACCAGATCCTGATCCAGGTACACCAGGCCCAGTGGGGTCTCGTAAGCATCAGCGGCCGTCACTGCGAAAGTGCCCACCGGCATACGATGTACGGGAGAGACGACGGCGACCACATCGTAGCTCGCCCCCTCCACTTGTTTGTAGGCATAGGCTGCCACCTGGCCGGAGTAAATATAGCCGGCGTGCGGGCTGATCAAGCCTACCACCTCGCCACCTAACTCCACCAGTTCAGCGTGACTGAGGTATTCTTTCACAGTCCGCTGCAGCTCAGCTTTCGTGCCAGGGTACCACGTTCCAGCGATCACCGATTGACGGACTGTTGTCATCGCAGACCTCCTCTCTCCCACTCAGGTGACTGGCACTTTGACTTCAGACCTTCCAGAACGACAAAGCACAGTGTGACATTCAAAAGTTCTCGCCAGACGACATCTGTAAGTGCCGGTCACCTTCTTTCAACCACGCAGCAAAAGCCAGGCCAGAACCGCGGCGGCCATCAGAGTTATCGCCAGCAGCAATCCCCCTGCCCGGCGCAGGCGATGATAGCCCACCACCGTCCTGCCATGCCGCTCATGCGCGGCGGTTCCGGCATCCATCGCCTCCTGGTGAGACGAGCGATAGCCCAGCACCCGTGCGAGCCACCAGGCGCGGGCGCAATAGGCATATTGGCCGATCTCGCTGGCGCGGATTACCCGGCTATCCCCTCTGTCCATGATTGAACTTCGCCTCGGCCTCTTTCAGAGCAGCGCTGAGCCGCTCCTGACGCATGGCCATGGTCAAGTCCCCGCGCGTGCGCTCCAGCACACCGCGCACCATGTCCGTGGTGCGGCGCAGGCCCGAGGTCAACGCGTTCGGGAAATCTATCGTGACCAGCACGCCGTAAATGTCATCCATAGCCTGTAGAATTCGCTCGGCGCGTTCGGTGCGATCATGGCGAATGATGTCCAGCACGTAGCGACGCATCTCGCCCACGGCCTCGCCCAGGCCGTTGAGGTAAGCCGCGTCCTCCACCCCCAACGCGGCTGGCTCAGGGAGTGGGCTATCGGTGATCAGGGCGTAAGTGATGCTGGCCTCGGCGAATTCCTTGAGGGCGTCCTGGGTGTAGCCGGCGTAGTAGAGATCAGGATAGCGGCGTACCCCGTTGACCATCTCGTCGGCGGCGGCACGGGCAGCGGCCAACAGGCTGGCCGCGGCCTCGAATTCGCCCCGGTGGGTAGCGCGGATAGCCAGGGAGCAGTCGCGGATCAGGGCCCGTGAGCGACGCAGTACCTCATCACGGGCGGCGTTCTTGGCCTCCAGGTTAGCGCGAATGCGCTCAATGATAGCATCCAGGTTGTCCAAATCATCCCTCCATGTGAGTGTCGTAAATCTACTTCTTAAACCCCAGAGGCCGCTCCTCGTGAAAACTCGTGTCCGGTGTCTTGATTTCCCCGTACTGCTCTTCGAATTTGTGCAAGTTGTCGCCCAGCGCTTTGTGCAAGAGTTTGGCGTTTATCGGGGTCATCAGCACGCGGGCATAGACTTTGGCTTTGGGCACGTTGGGCAAGATGCGGGCGAAGTCGATCACCACCTCCGACGGGGAATGGGTAATCAAAGCCAGGTTGGCGTACACAGCCTCCAAATCTGCCGGGATTTCGACGTTCAGTTGCCGCCGGGAAACTGGTTGCTTGCTCACAGACATCTCCTTAAAGAAAATAGGCCAGCCGCCCCGCGTAGTGGGGGAGCGCAGCGGGGTCGGCTGCACGCAATGTTAAAAAGCAGCAGACAATTCCAATGTGGGAGCATCTACCGGAAACTTGACCATCAGACAGCTACCCCTGCTTCGGCAACGAAGGCTTCCAGAATCGGCACCTCGCTCTCGTAAACCTCCGACCCAAAAGTTTCGATGTGGAAAGCTATGGCGGACTTGACATCGGCCAGAGCTTCCTCATAGGTTTCACCTTCGCCAACAACAACCCCTTTCAACCCAAGCGGGTAAGCCACATACCCATCAGGGTATTTTTCCACAATGATTTTGAATCGTTTTGTCATCTTTGCCTCCGGTGGGGAGTGATTGCACCCCACAATGATAGCACAAGACGTACAGATTTGCGAACGTAATAGCACGCCGCTGATTTCACAGAGATTGCACAAGTCCTCTCTACTCTGACGACTGCTACCTTTGACGTGGCGCGGCCTAATACACCATCTGCTATAATTATACTACCCCAAAACGTGTCCCTTGTCAATACAAAGACGCCGCCCGCAGCACAGGTGCGGGCGGCATGGGACACGCAGCAGAACACCGATTCCAGGCTAGAAAGGAATTTCGTTCTCCTCCACGAATCCTGGCGGTGGCTCTTCCTCCGTCACACCGGGGGCCGCTCCGGCCTGCTCGCCACGCGAAGACAGGAATTTAACCGTGCGGGCAGTTACTTCATACGAGGCACGAGCCACACCGTCGTTTCCGGTCCACACCCTCGGACCGCCAGTCTGCGGGTCTGGGCGCATCACCCCCTCGATCAAGACCGGCCGGCCCTTGCTCAGGTACTGATTGCAGATCTCGGCCAGCTTCCGCCAAGTGGTGACACGCCACCAGACAGTCTCCTCCCCCTGAGAACCATCCTGACTCGTCCACTTGCGATTGGTGGCCACGCTGAACGTGGTCACTGGCGTGCCATCCGGAGTGTAGCGCATTTCTGGGTCCCGCCCCAGGTAGCCGACGATGATCACTTTGTGATACATTCCCCCTCCTTATGTTTTCAGATCCATAGCATCCATAGCAGCACTCCCATGAGTGCCGCGCGAACGAGAACTAGTGTCCGATGAACCTCGCCCCTGCCCGCTGGCTAACGGATGTCCCTTTGTAAGGTGTCCAGAAACTCGGCATTGGATTTGGTGCGACGCATGCGTTGTAACAAAGCCTCCATGGCCGCTGCTATGTCCATCCCTGCCCCGTTGGGTGGAGGGGCCCTCATCACAGAGATCATACGACGCATGATCCACACTTTGGACAGCGTATCCGGGTCAAGCAACAGCTCCTCGCGCCGCGTGCCGGAACGATCAATGTCGAAGGCGGGGAAGATGCGCCGCTCCTGCAACTTGCGGCTCAGGTGCAGCTCCATGTTGCCCGTACCCTTGAACTCCTCGTAGATCATGTCATCCATGCGGCTGCCGGTATCCACCAGACAGGTGGCGATGATCGTTAAACTGCCCCCTTCCTCGATGTTCCGTGCCGCGCCAAAGAAATGCTTGGGCGGGTACAGGGCTGCCGGGTCCAGCCCACCAGAAAGCGTCCGCCCGCTGGGCGAGACCACCAGGTTGTACGCCCGTGATAAGCGGGTGATGCTATCAAGCAGGATGACCACGTCGCGCCCACATTCTACCAGGCGTTTAGCTCGTTGCAACGCCATCTCCGCCACCCGCACGTGATCTCGCACCGGCTCGTCGAAGGTGGAAGCGACGACCTCCGCCTCCACCGAACGATCCATGTCTGTCACCTCCTCCGGTCGCTCCCCGATAAGGACGACCATCAGATGCACATCGCTATAGTTGGCGGTGATTCCGTTGGCGATCAGCTTGAGCACGGTGGTTTTGCCCGCCTTGGGTGGGGAAACGATCAGGCCGCGCTGTCCCCGTCCAATAGGGGCCACCAGATTCAGGAGACGGGTGGTCAGGATCTCGGGTTTGGTCTCCAGGTCGAGCAACTGATTAGGGAAGATGGGTGTCAAGTCCTCGAAGCGAGGTCGCTTCTTGGCCTCCTCGGGGTCTATCCCATTCACTGCCTCTACGCGCAGGAGGCCAAAGTACTTCTCCGTTTCCTTGGGGGGGCGCACCTGGCCCACTATCATGTCACCGGTACGCAGCCCGAAACGTCGGATCTGCGATTGCGACACGTAGATGTCGTTGGGGCCGGGCAGCAGGTGATCGGAGCGCAGAAAACCGATGCCCTCCTCGACTATCTCCAGCACACCTCCACCGAAGATATACCCCTGTTGCTCCGCCTGAGCACGCAGCAGGCGAAAGATAAGATCATTTTTCTTCATGCGACTAACCCCGGAGATATTCATCTCCCGGGCTATCTCGCGGAGCTCATCCAGAGTCTTGAGTTCCAAATCGGTAATATTCACTGATTCTCTCCCACCAACAATTGCACCATGACACCTTTTCCGGTGCTGGCGAGTTTTTCCCACCCCCGTGGGTCAATACAGCCCTCACAACGATTTAACATCGGGGAATAATACATTGATTAGTGGTAAAATGGCGTTTCTACGCTCAGAGCGGGTTACAGCTCGTGACCACGGAGCAGCGGGTTGCGATCCGCTTTGAGCAAGAAAGTGCGGTTTTCATCACAGTTGCGAAATCACAACGTTGGGGTCGTCCTTTAAAAGGAGGAGGGTGTAGATGAAACCTGCTGAGGTACAAGCGTCAGGTAGCCAAACTACGAGGTTATTATAGCATCTTTTGGCACAGTGTCAAGTACGGCTCGCGGGTCAATCGGTAGGGCAGACTTCGCCGGGCTGCCCACTACCCTTCCACGGGGTTGGAACCCGAGGGGGCGGGGCTATCAGCAGAGGCGATGGCTCGTGACCAGAGCCACAGGAATATGCAGGCCACAGCCATCGCTGCAAAACCGCTCAACCCTCCCTCCGGGCCAAACGCGCCACCGGTGATTAGGTCGGCGCCCGGGCGAGGATGGGTGACCAATATCCCCCGCACCATGATCCCGCTGACTGGTAACGAGAATACCGCCCCCTGAAAAAAGTTCCACGAGAAGTGAAAGGCGATGGGCAGCCACAAATTCCCCGACAGCAAATAAGCGTAAGCGAAAACCACGCCAGCCAGGGCGATGTTCAAAAGAGCTACCAGGCTGACGTTTGGATTCAAAGCGTGAAAGACTCCGAACACGAGAGAGGATACGATCACTGCGGCGACGACACCGATCCCCTCCCGCAGATTGGGGATGAGATAGCCCCGGAAGACGATCTCCTCGTGAGTTCCGGCAATGATGAAAAACAGTAGTGAGAGAGCCAGGTTGCTCACAGCCGTAGCGACTGAGTCGGCATCCCACACCGTGCGCTCAATAGTCAGCAGACCAGCACCCCACTCCGCGAAGAAAATCCCGGCCATGAGCACGAACCCCAGCAGAAGGCCAAAAACTGCGTCCAGCACCCACCTGTGGCGACGAAATCCCAGACTGGCAAAACTCTCCCGGTCGAGGAAGTGGCGGAATACATAAGTAAGTCCCAGAACGACGGCAAACTCCAAGATGAGCAAGACAAACTCTAATGCAGAGGGCGATGGCCCACCGAGCAGGGTTTGCTCGACCTCTGCTGGGGACATGCCCATCAGGAGCTGGTAGAACATGTAGGCAGTCAACACAGCGAGTTGGATGGACAGGGTCACAACTACATAGGCGATGACGTAAAAGGATGCCCGCCATAAAGGATGCAGTTTCTCATCCTTGATGAAAATTCGGCGCAACAGGTGACGAATGCCCATCATTGACATGGCTCAATCTCCTTGATTGACGAAAGATGGATGGCAGCCCAGCGGCGTGAACTCCAAACGACGAAATGTGGTATAATATAGTTGGTGTCCCGATGCTCAAGCAGCGGGCTCAGGGCGCTTTAGCGCCCTTCGTCCTCTTAGCCTGGACGTTTACGTCCAGGCCTTCCTGGTTTCTGAACTGCCCCGCAGAAAGGAACGCACGATGTCAACCCACAAACGGGCAATGGTACCAGTTCTTATCTCGCTGCTGGCGGTAATAATCCTCAGCGGGTGCAGCGTGAACACTGACCGAAGTCCCAGGGTCTCACCAGATTGGAGCCGCGGCCTGCGCCTGGGCTATGGATACCTCAACCAGCCGGTGGCGATGGCCGTAGACGAAACGCAAACAGTTCACCTGGTCTGGTGTGCCTGGGGAGAAGATGGAACCAGCCGATTGCACTACGTTGCACTTGACCGGCAGGCACGGGTGAGCACCGAGCAAGACCTGGACATCCCGGTCTCGCACCCGCGCCGCCCACAGCTTCTATTCGACGACGCAGGAGAACTCCATCTGGTCTGGATAGCCCGCTCCGAGGAGGGCGACAGCATCTTTCACGCCGTGATAGGACCCGACGGCGAAGTGGCGGCTGGCCCACAGCGCCTCGCTCCCAGCGACCAGGAGGTAGATCGTTTTCAACTCTACGGGGACGCTACGGGCCACGCCTCGGTAGTGTGGGCGAACATCTCCGAGGTCAAGCCAGGCATCTACCAACTCTCCCTTGATGAGAGCGACGGGCCATTAGAACAAGCCACCCTCATCATCCCGGACGGACACACGCCTTCTGCACAGGTGGACAGCACTGGCACGCTTCACCTTATATGGCTGAAAGAAGTGACCTTTGATCAAGAAGATCTCTACTACGCGGCCTTCCCCCATTCTCAGGTGACGCCCACCCCGGGGGTCAAGCTGGCTCGGTTGGTCGTAGGACAGAGCGTGATCCTGGCAGGGCCCAAGCTGGGCCTGGATGACACCACCGTGTACGTTTTCTGGTCCCTGGAACGGCGGGGCGGTGGCCTGCAAGGTGCTGGCGCGGAGGCCTGGTATCTGAGCTTCCCCTTGGGCCGCCCTGCCGAGAGTAAACGTCAGCAGATTAAACTGCCGACCACGTCCCAGCCAAGCTACGCCGCACACCAGGGGCCGTATAACTATACCAGCTTACACTATCTGGATCCCCAGGAGACCATTTACGGCAGCGATTTCGTTTACATGCCGGCCGTGGTGCCAGGCCAGCGCGAGGAACTACCGGTGATGTTAATGGTGAAGATCAGCACGCGCACCAAAGCCCGTCCGCAACCGGTGATGGCCGTTTTCGCCGACGGTGTGCTCACAGGGTATCAACTCGTGGCGCTGACCGATTCAGCCTCCACGCAGCCAAACGTCGTCGCCGACAACGACGCAAATCTGCACGCCACCTGGACAGACCTGGGCGGTGCCTGGGAGTTTCAGGTGTATTACGCCACTACCGCACCGACGGCCGCAGCCTGGTTGAACCGCACGAGCACCGCAGACGTGCTCAACAGAGCTTTCGACCTGATCTGGGGCGTGCTCTCTGGAATCAGCCTGATCCCCGTGACTGGCGTGTGGATAATGCCCGCACTCATCTGGACGGTGATATACTACGTGCTGACTGGTGAGGATGACCTGTCTTTTTGGAAAGCCAAAATCGGATTGGGCACAGCCGTACTCGTCTATCTGGCCGCCAAGCTCATCCTCCTGCCCTCATTCCTGCTGTACGTGCCTGGCCTGGATCAGGTCCCAGAGCAGTTTGCCTCTTTGTTGGTCCTGGGCGTGCCGTTGCTCATCATGGGCATCGCCCTGGGGGCCGTATACGTGTATCAGCGGCGTGCCGAACACGCCACCCTATTCCCCGCCTTCTTCGTTCTCGTCCTCACCGATGTGGTGCTCACCCTGATAGTATACTCACCCAGCATTTTCCGCCAGTAGCGACCGGCGGGTACCAGGCGGGGTATTCTACCACGACCGTCCGTCCCCGGCAAATCTCTGAAGACGGCAAAGCCCCTCGAACCTCCCGTCCGAGGGGCTTTCACGTTGCACACGCCAACTCTGGGCTGGTGAGCAGTGCGTCACGAATTCGAGGGCTGTCCACCGGTCTGCGCCACCGGCACGGTGAAATAGAAAGTACTGCCCTCACCCACGGCGCTTTCCACCCAGATACGCCCACCCTGCAATTCAACAATGCGCCTGGCAATGGATAGTCCCAGGCCGGTGCCCTCTACATCCTTCGACAGACGGTGCTGGGAGCGGAAGAACGAGGTGAACACCCGGCTCTGATCCTCCGGCGCAATACCGATGCCGGTGTCGCTCACCGCACACAGGACCATGGGCCGTTCCTCCCCCATCTCCCCCTCCTCCCGCCACAGTTCAGCGCGGACCTGAATTGCGCCATCGTACGGGGTGTACTTATAGGCGTTGCTCATCAGGTTGGTGAGCACCTGGGTGAGCCGCGACCTGTCGGCCCATACGGGCGGCAGGTCGGCGGAGATGTCCACGGTGAGCTGCTGGCCACGGGATTCCATCTCGCGCTGCACGACTCGCACCACGTCGTTCACCACCTCGGCCAGAGATACGGCCCTCAATTCGAGCTTCATCCGCCCCGCTTCCAACTGCGAATGGTCCAACAGGTCGTTGACCAGCGTCTGCATCCGCTCCACGTTGTCCTCAATCACGGACAGGAATTCCCGCTGGCGCTCGTTGATCTCTCCCGCACGGCCCGCCGCCAACAGCTTGGCAAAGCCTTTGATAGCGGTCATGGGCACCTTGAGTTCGTGGGAAACCAGGGAGACGAACTCGCTCTTGGCCTCGTTAGCCCGCTTGACGTCGGCGTACAGCCGGGCGTTGGTCACGGCGATGGCCGCCTGGTTGGCCAGGGTCTGGCAGAGCTCGACCTCGGCGGGGGAGAAAGTGCGGCGCTCGCGCATCGTCTCCAGGCTGATGAGGCCCACCAATTGGCCCTGCACCACCAAAGGTAGCAGGAGCATGGACTTCACCTCCAGGTGTTTGACCAGGGAGTCCATAATCACCAGCGAGGGGTTGCTGCGCACGTCGGCGATGACCAGTGGCCGCCTGGCATCTCGCAGGGCCTCGTACGCCGGATTGCCGGCCATCGGGATGTGCACGTCGGCGACGCCCGGCGTGGGCACGTACTCCGCCTGGATAGTTCCATAGCCCTGTTCCTCATCAAAGAGTACCAGGCGGCATTGATCCACGCCGGTGACGCGCGCCATCTCGGTAACGATGGTCCGCGTGAGGGCAGGCAGATCCAGGGAAGCGCCGAGCATGGCCGAGATACGGTTGATCACCGCCAGGCGGCGGGCCCGCTCCTCGATCTCCAACAGCCCCTGCTGGGTGGTGGCGTACAGCCGTGCATTTTCGATGGCTATCGCTGCGTGGTCGGCCAGGCGAATCACGAAGGCCAGGTCCTCCTCGTCGAAGCCGTTCAACTGCGGGCTCTGCAGGGTGAGCACCCCGATGACCCGATCCTCCCGCGAGATGGGCACGCTGAGCTGGGAGCGGGTCTCAGCGATGACGGCCACGTAATCCGGGTCACGGGAGACGTCGGACACCAGGGCGACGTCTCCTGTGCGGGCCACCCGGCCAACGATGCCCGAATTCATCGGCCACGGTTCCTCCCGATAGCGGTCAAAGGAATCCGGGAACCCTTGACTGGCGAGCAGGCGCAGCCCACCATACTCGTAATCCACCAGGTACAGGGTGCCCGCTGCCGCGTGGGTGGTGCGCATCGCCCACTGCAAAGTCAGACCCATCACCCGCTGGAAGTCCAGAGTGGCGTTGAGCTGGCGGTCAATTTCCTGCATGGTGGAGAGCTCGTCCAGCCGCCTGGCGAGTTTCTCGTCGGTCATGGTGTACAGGCGAGCGTTTTCAATGGCGATAGCCGCCTGGGCTGCGAAAGAGGTCAGCAGGTTCAGGTCCTCCTCGTCGAAGGGAGAACCATCCCGCTTGTTGATGGCCTCGACCACGCCGATCACCTTGTCGTGGCTGATCAGCGGCGTGCAGAGAATGCTTCGCGTGGCGAAGTCGGTGCTTAGATCCAGGTCTGTGTACCACCGCGGGTCGTGGCTCACGTCGTTCACGATGAGCGATTCGCCCGTCTGGGCCACCGTGCCGGCGATGCCGGTGCCCACCGGCAGGCGAGCAGACTCCAGCTTGGACTCCACCGGGCCCAGCGCAATCTGGAAGACCAACTCGTCGGTCTCCTCGTCCATCAGCAGGAGTGATCCCGCCTCGACCTCCAGAATCTCCACCACTTTGGCCATGATCAGACGCAACACGGCGGGCAGGTCCAGCGTGGAGGTGATGGAACGGCTCACCTCGTTCAGGGTGGCCAGTTGGCGGGCACGGGCTTTGGTATGCTCAAACAAACGGGCATTCTCGATAGCAATGGCCGCTTGATTGGCGAAAATCTCCAGCACCTCGATCTCCTCCTGGCTGGGACGCCGCCCATCGGCGGGTTCGTCCACCGACAGGAAACCCAGGAACTCGTCAGAGCTGCCGGTGAGGGGCACGAAGAGTTGGTCGCCATCACGCCATTCCTGACCCTCGCGAACCTCGCCGATGCGCTGGGGAAAACCGTCGGCGGTAAGTTGCCTCTGCCTGGAGAAAAAGTAGGAATGACTAATGCGATACTCGTCGCGGATAGCGGCCTGGAAACGAGCCAGGGGGAAGCGAATGCTGGTCAACTCTTGCCACGTGGCCTCACCGGTGCCGGCCCAGGCCACCACCTTGACGAAAGAGGGGTCCTCGTCGTCAACCAGGCTGAGAGTCACCAGCCCAAAGCCCATACTCTTGTGCACGGCGTCCACCGTCTGCTGGAGCACCACGTCCATGTCCAGACTCTTGAGGGTGTTGCCCAGATGCAGGATGTCCGCCAGTTGCTGGGCCTGACGGGCCAGGTTGCGGCTCTGGACAACCTGTTTCTCATAAAGTTGGGCGTTCTCCACGGCAATCACCGTCTGATCGGCCATGGCGGAGAGCAAGAGCAGATCATCGCGGCTGTAGAGATCGTCCGATTCTTTGGGGCCCAGGGCCAGCCAGCCCACCAGCCGTGCTTTGGTACGCAATGGCACGTTCAACACTACCCCCAGCGCCCGCAGGCGAGCCTGCTCTTCGGCCGGGCATTCCTTCGCCTCCTCCCCTTGCAGGTAGACGATTTCACCCGCCTGCAGGCGACGCACCAACCAGTCGCGCTCGCGGAAACGTACCATCTGCGCGACCTGCAAGCTGATATCGCCGGAACTCTGGCTCACTTCATACTCAGCGGCGCGCTCGTCGGCCAGGAACACCATTGCCCGACCGACCTGCAGGGTGCTGCGCACGCGGGCCAGGAGTACTTCCAGGAGCACGGGCAACTCTAACGTGGCGGTGAGAGCGCGGCTAAAGTCGCGCATGATCGCCTGAAAGCCGGGCCGCTCCTTGAAGAAGAAACGATCAATCAACCTTTGCAGACGATCCCGGACCGGATTGAGGACCATGGTCAGGGCAATGATAAATAGGGCCAGCACAGCCGGGTTGCTGGCGGGGGCCGCGACGTGGAAAACCTGGCGGGCGACGGCTATCATGAAAAAGTACGCCACCAGGATTAGAATGGTGAGCGAGATGTAAACCAACCCCCTGCTGAGCACCAAGTCCACGTTCAGCAGGCGGTAGTGAAGGATGGAATAGGCGATGGCAACGGGGAAAAACACGAGCGGCGGCAAGTTGAGCGCCGGCTGAAAGGTGACATCCAAACCCAGGGCGGGGAAAAGGCGGACCAGGAGTGAGGCCACGATCCACGCAGCGGCAGGGCCAAAGGCCAGGACTGTGCCCAGCAGGATGATGCGCGCCTGCTGGCGCACCACGCTGGACACCGGATGCTGGCGGGTGTAGATCAGCAGGCCGACGAAGATCATCATCCCCAATCCCATGAAAACGTAGCTTGCCAGCCACGGCAAGAAATACGATCGAGGGTTAGCGGGGGTGTAAAGGTAGAATTCATTGACGGCCACCAGCGCCAGGGCAGGCAGGTAGGGGACAAAGCAGAGTGCTGGCCAACGTCGCACTAACTTGCGTTCCTGGGGACAGACCAGTGCCAGGTGGATGACCGCCGCTGCGACCAGGGGGAGTGCCGCGCACCATAGCCGCACCAACCTATGGGTGGTATTCAGATCAAACACGGTGCCGGTGACGATGGCCATGGCGCAGCAGAAAATAGCAAACGCCTGCCCGACCTGGGTGTGGGGTCGTTGCCAGTACACCCACAATCCGGCGATCAGGTAGGTCACGGCGATCAAATAGGGGATGACGAAGTTGATGACGAATTGCAACGATGGAAAAGTGCTGAGAGGCACGGCGACCGGGCGGGTGAACCATCCCCCATGCCCGTCCTCCGACTCGACTGTGTAGACCACCGTCTCACCCGGCTGGCGGTCGCGCAACAAGGCGCGCAGTTCCGCCGAATTGCGCACGGGCTGACCATCGGCGGCCAGGATGCGATCCGGGTAACGCAGGCCCGCCTGATGACCCGGCCAGGTGGGTTCGTCGCTGCTGACCACCAGAGTGTGTTCCAGCAACACACCGACGAAAGGCTGGCGAATCCACTGCCAGGCCAGGACGGGGGTTAGCAGGTTGACCCCAATCGTGATGAGGAAGAGCGCGCCGAAGGCCAGGGAAGTCACGACGTGTCGAAAGGTCGGGGGGCGTTCCGCGAGAGAAACTGTGCTGTCCGTCATAGCTAATCCACCGTTGTAACTCTGGCTAGCCCTTGCGAAGCTTCAGAACCTTCGCAAGGCTGGGTAGTCTTCCCCTCGTGTGTTGGTCTCCTCGTCCGCCCCGCCGGGCGCTAAACCGCCCGGCTACGAGGTGGGAAGCCCCCTTCGGGGGCTCCAGGGGCCCGGAGGGCCTTACATCTCGTAGCCCGGACGTTCCACGTCCGGGCGGGTCTGAGCGACCAACACGTTACAGGGAGACTACTTTTCCATGATCTTGGCCAGTTTGTAGAGGTTCATGTCGAAGCGCTTGGGCTTGGACGGGGCCTCCGCCAGCGGGGTGAGCTTGATCTCGCTGCCAACCAGGCCCACCACGTTTCCGGCGCGACCCTCTTTTAACTCGATCACCGCCGCCGCGCCCAGGCGGGTGGCCAGCAGCCGGTCGAAAGCCGAAGGTGCACCACCGCGCTGAACGTGCCCCAGCACGGTGACGCGCACACCAAAGCCCAGCTCCTCTTTGCGCTCCTTCAGATAGGCAGCTATAGCCTGGGTCCCCGGCTTATAGCCCTCAGCGACGACGACGATGCAATGTGCCTTCCCCCGAATGTAGGCATTGACCAGGCCCTGAGCAACCGCCTCCAAAGGAGTCTCCACCTCCGGCACCAGAATAAGTTCTGCGCCACCGGCCACGCCCCCCATCAGCGCCAGGTAGCCGGAATCACGGCCCATCACCTCGATGAGGAAAGCCCGCTGGTGTGAGGAGGCAGTGTCTTTGATCTTGTCAATGGCGTCTAGGATGGTGTTTAACGCGGTGTCCACACCGATGGCGATGTCTGTCCCCCCCACGTCGTTGTCAATAGTGGCCGGCACACCAACCACCGGAAAGCCCTGTTCGTAAAGGGCTGCCGCGCCGGTCAGCGAACCATTCCCGCCAATAACCACCAGGCCATCGAGGTTGTTACGATTCAAGTTGCGCAGGGCCTCGCGCTGCCCGTGGAGCGTTTTGAATTCCGGCGAGCGACTCGTACCCAGAAACGTCCCGCCTCTGCCGATGATCCCGCCCACGGCCCGCGCATTGAGGGGTATGACATCGTTGCCAATCAGTCCAGCATACCCGCGCTCGATGCCCAGAACCTCCATGCCGTAGCTGATGGCCGTGCGCGTCACCGCGCGGATACAGGGATTCAGTCCCGGTCCATCGCCACCGCTGGTTAGCACACCGATCCGTTTCATTGCAGGCCACCCCTTTTCCGTCTATATCTGCCCGGCGAAGCCCCACCCCGCGGTGTGAGCTCACCCAAAAGCCATTTTGTACCCCAACGCCACTCGCTACTCGCCAGCCACACTGTGCGGGGGAGGCAGGTTCAAGGTTTCAGATTCATCGCATATTATACCACTACTCGCCTTTGACTTCAACCGGCCGGCGGGCACCCCCCCTTTCACTTGTACTTGTCAAGGGATTGGAATGCTGGTATAATGGGTACACTTGCTAGTCCAAACATGTGATGCGTCGGTTTGGGATGGCTATTTGCTAGTAGTAGGAGGATTAGGAGGGTGTTTCAGAGAAAGACTCAGTCGGAAGCCTTCTGGCAGGAGGACTTCGCGGTTGATGACGACGATCTCAACCATCTCTACAATCTGTTTTTGGAAGATGAGACGCCACGGACGATCCAAGAGCTGACGTTGGCCCTGATCCAGGGACGCTGCGCGCGCGAAGAGGCCACCATCCAACGGGAATTGGCACGGGGCACAGTATATCAGCCACGAGACAGTTATTCCCTGGGCGAGCAGATTGTTTTCCCCGCGCTCGATTTTGCACTGGGCACCGTCGTTGGCGAGCGGGAAGGGCACAATCCTGAATATGGCGAATTCAAAGTAATCCGTGTGCGCCTGGAAGGACAAGATTCTGAACGAGAGTTTGCCGCCCAATTGCAACAGCCCCATCGCTTGAACCTGACTCCGGAGGCCGAAAATCATCTGCTGTCCACCGAGGAGTTGTATCAACGTTACGGCTCAACGGTGCAACAGCGACTTCTGGCCTACCTGTCCGCCAGAGAGGAATTCGTGAATTTCGGGGACTTGTGGCTGCCGCAAATCGCTCTGGTCGAAGTGCACATCGGCCATCGCAACATCGCCGAGGCCGTGCTGGACGTGAACGGCCATCCAATGTCCCCCGAGGCCCTGTTGCAGGAGCTGGACTTATCCACCGACGCCAGCCCCAGCACACAGCTCTTCTCGTTGAATTACGCCCTCTCCTGCGATGACCGGTTTGACGACGTGGGGTACGAGGGCCAAATACTGTGGTATCTGCGGCGACTGGAACCGCCGGAAGTGGTCTACCCACCTCGACGCCTGCTGTATACTCCACAGCCTTACGACCGCAGTGGCCTGATCGAGGATCTTTTGCAACTGGAACGAGAGATTGACGACGAGGCTACGGCCCTCATCGCCCCACCAGCGCTGATTGGGGACAGCGTGATCGTGACCCTGAACTATCCCCATCGGCGGGTGGGCACGTTGCCCCTGATGGTCCGCACACGCCCGTTTTTCCCCCGGGGAAGCACCCAACACACGCGTATCACGTTCGTGGATCGCAGTACAGGTAAAGAAATGCCCGGTTGGGTGGTGCACCAGTACAACTATGTGTACGGCCTGGAGGAATGGTACAAGGCTCATGAGATTCCAGTAGGAGGTTACGTCAAGCTGGAACGCACCGGGGACCCGCTGGTCGTAGGGGTGGATTTTCTTCCCCGGCGGATGAGACGTGAGTGGGTGCGGGTAGCCAGCGTGGAGGATGGCCGGCTGGTCTTCAAAATGCAGAAGATGCCTATTTCCTGTGAGTACGACGAATTGATGATTGTCGGCGAGGCTGACGCGGACAGCGTGGACGAACTGTGGGTGCGGACCGAGGAGGAGGGAAAGCCCATCTTTGATGTGATGTGCGAGGTATTTCCGGAGCTTGCCAAACTAAGCCCGCAGGGTACAGTCCACGCTAAGACTCTCTACTCGGCGATAAACATCGTTCGCCGCTGCCCACCTGGCCCGATCTTTGCCGAATTGACACGGCACTCTTGCTTCCAGTCGGTGGGCGGTGGGTACTGGACCTACGACGAGAGTCTGCGGGGCGAGGAACGTCGGTTGAGCGTGATGAGGTGAGGCTATGGGCAAATGGATTAAGCCAGATGTCAACACCAAGTTTCATATAGATTTCGACTGGTGGGAAAAGCAAGGGCGTAGCCTGCGAGTGTTCTTGCACAGCCAGCTTTGCCCACAGTGCCGAACGGTGTACACTACCTATCGGGACACCGAGCTAATTGACTGGGTGGATCCAGAGACGGCAGAGGTCCACCAGGTAGATGGTCTATGGCATGCCCTGCGCACCCATTGCAGCCAGTTGCCGGACTACATTGACGAGCGAACACCGCTGACGAGTGCTATCTTTCGCGTGTTCCTGGCGAACAACAACACCCCCCTCAGCCCGGTCGAACTGCACGAGATCATCGGCAAACGCAGTCCTGAGATCATCTTACGGACGATTGCCGGGAAGCAAGTGTATAAGGGGATCAAGCCGGTGGCGACGAATAAGAACGAGGATAGGAAAAAGTAAAACCTGTTGTAAAACGAGTGCGAAGCGAACACAAGACGGGGCTCACCGCGCTGCGGACGGGCCCCGTTTTATCAAAAGGGTAAGGAGAAGTTCATGGACGCAGCTCTGCGCACGCGCGTGAAGGCCCTGGCGGAGATGGCGGACGGGGTACAGGTGATACCCCTGGCCGCTGTACGGGCATTGGAACAGGAGTTCGGCCTGTCACGGCGGATGGTTGAGCTGGTCGCGTTGGAGGCAGGAGTGCTGCCCCGCCGCTATCTGCGCAGTTACGGAACCGTGGGACTGGCAGGGCAGATCAAGTTGCTGCGCGCAACCGTGGCCGTGATCGGGTTGGGAGGGCTGGGCGGAAACGTGGTT
>JAGGZG010000125.1 GCA_021162125.1 Anaerolineae bacterium | reverse complement strand
GCAGTTCAGTGAAACGTCTAGCTTTAGGAGGAAGCTGATGGTCAGTCAAGACTTGTTGGACATTCTGCGCTGTCCGGCCTGCGTGCGCAACGGCCCTGATGCCGGGCTCCTAGACCTGGTGAAAGAAACCTGGCTGGTCTGCCGGGACTGCCAGCGCAAGTACCCCATCCGCGACGACATCCCGGTGATGCTCATCGAGGAGGGTGACAAATACGTAAATGTGCCGGTGGAGGAGCTGGGCGCTCCGTAGGCGTCCACACCGGCGGCCAGACGCAGGAGACGGGCCAGGACTGTGGTTGGAGATTTCCCGACCAGAGGCGCTGGCTTGTTCCTGCTAGTTGAGGAAGGTTGTTGTGCACCTCGCGCACCTCTCTCTGACAAATTTCCGCAATTACGCTCGGCTGGAGCTAAGCCTCCCGCCGAGCATCGTCGTCCTGCAAGGGGCGAATGCCCAGGGTAAGACCAATCTCCTAGAGGCCATCTACTACCTGGCTACGGCGCGTTCACCGCAGACCACGGCCGACCGCGAGTTGATCAACTGGCTGGCCGACGACGAGCCCCTGCCTTACGCCCGCCTGGTGGCCGAGGTCCAGCGCGGCGATGCCACTCGTCGCATCGAGATTACCCTGGTCAAACAGCCGCATGCCGGGCCCAACGGCTTCCGCCTGCGTAAGCAAGTGCGTCTGAACGGGGTCAACAAGCGCGCTCTTGACCTGCTGGGGCAGATGCCGGTGGTGCTTTTCCGCCCGCAGGACATCGAGTTGGTGGCCGGTTCTCCCCGTGCACGACGGCGCTACCTGGACGTCACCCTCTGTCAGATTGATCCGCGCTACGCGCACACCCTTCTGCAGTACAACCGTGTGTTGACCCAGCGCAACGCGCTCCTGCGCGAGCTGCGCGAGCGGCGTGGTGACTGGGATCAACTGCTGTTCTGGGATCAGAAATTGACCGAGGATGGAGCTTACCTGCTGGCCCGGCGGCAGGCCCTGGTCGCCGATGTGCTGGCCCGGGCGCAACCGCTACACCTGAGCCTGACCGATGGCCGTGACCGGTTGGACCTGCGCTATGTGCCCAGCTTTGACATGAGCTGCGTCCCACGGACGAATTACCAGTTGCCGCTGACCTTTGACGAGCCGGGCTTGGGGACAGACCTGTCTGCGAGGGACATCGCGGAGGCATTTGCCAGCCGTTTACGCGAAGTGCGCCGCGAGGAGATCGCCCGAGGGATGACTGTAGTCGGCCCGCACCGCGACGAGCTGAGTATCACCGTGAACGGTGTGGATTTGCGTACCTACGGCTCACGCGGACAGCAGCGCACAGCAGTACTGGCCCTCAAGCTGGCCGAGGTGCAGGCGATTCAAGCTGCTATGAAAGAACCACCCCTCCTCCTCCTCGACGAGGTGATGGCCGAGCTGGACGGAGAACGGCGGCGTTGCCTGATGGACACGGTCGAGGGGGGACACCAGGCGTTGCTGACCACTACCGAGTGGGAAGTTTTCACGCCGGAGTTTCTGGCGAGAACGCTGATGCTCACCGTGTGCGAGGGGCGCGTCGAGCCAGCAGGAACCCTCCCGCGGGCTGCTGGTGGCGCGTTGTAAATCCCTACGAGTGGCCGGGGAGGCCCAGTATAGGGGGGCAGAACCTATAAAGGGCGCTTGGCGGGCACGCCTGGGCGGCGTGGATATTTCTCCGGCGTGCGGGCGATCTTTTCCATGACCACCAGGTGACGGGTCTCGGCCAGGCCGGTCAGTTCCACCGGGATAATCCGCCGCAGGCGTCCTCCTAGTACCGCCAACGCTCTCTGGGCCGACGCGGCCTCAGCCTGCGCACCTACACCCTTCTGTGCAATGCACAACCCGCCCAGTCGGCACAGCGGCAGCAAATACTCCGTCAACGTTGGCAGTTCGGCCACAGCGCGGGCCAGAACCAACTCGTAACTCTCCCGGTGATTGCGCATCTGCCCCAATTCCTCGGCCCGTCCCTTGATGACCGTCACGTCCTCCAGACCCAGCCGCTCCACGATGTGCTCCAGAAACTTTACCTTTTTGCCCGTGGCCTCCAGCAGAGTGAGACGCAGACGGGGGAAGGCTATTTTCAGCGGTAGGCCGGGAAATCCGGCTCCGGTGCCCACGTCAATGCAGGTGAGAGGACGGGCCAGCCGGAACCCCGCCTGCCCTGGGACGGCGGGCAACAGGTACTCCGTCCCGACCAGCGCCCGCACACAACTCAGCGAGTCGAGGAAATGCCGTACCTGCACCTGCTCGTACTCGGTGATGGCCGTCAGGTTGAACCTGGCATTCCAGGCTACCAATTCCTCGTAATAGACCTGAAATGCCCACCGGTGCTCGTCGGTTAGATCAAGGCCCAGTTGGCGGGCTCCTTCTAATAGTAATTGCATGGAATTGGGTGAATCCTCTCGCAGGTCTCGCCCCCTCAGTCCATAGGCATCAAGCTAAGGGGGACAAGCCAGGTGAACGCTCACGCGCGGCGCAAGCGTTGATCACTCCAACGGCCCTTCCAGGAAGCAGATGATTCCCCGGGCGATCCCCTCTGCGACCAGGTCCGGGTGCTTGGTAAGCAAAGCCCGATCAGCGCCCATGAAGCCCACTTCGATAATCGCCCCGGGTGTCTCGGGGGCGATCTCGTAGAAGGCGTGGTATTCCTGCATGTCGTAAGTGATGCTGTTCTTGTGGAAGTATAAGCCCGTGGTCCGTTCGTATTCCTTCCGCAGGCACTCTACCAGGTGATCCTCTTCTGTGGGCACGGCGCTTTGTAATACGCGGGCCACCTTAAATCCCGATGCCTCAGGGATATTACACGAGTCAGCGTGGATGGAGACCAGCGCGTCCGCCTGGTAGCCTTCCAGCTTAGGCGAGAACTCGGTCAGAACCTCTACGTTGTACCCTGCCTGTATCAAGAACGCGGCTACCCGGCGGGCGACGTCCAGGTTGATCTCCACCTCGGTCAGGCCATCCGGGCAGACGGCCCCGGAGTCGTATTGCCAGTGCCCGGCGACGATCCCCACCCGTCGCGGCGGCAGCCCGGTGATCGGCGGGCGCGTAGAGCGTGCGGTCGGTGCGGGCGGGGCGTAGCCTGCAACGTTGGCGGGCGAGGTCCCCCCAGGCGTGGAGAAGAGGTTATCGCGGGAGGACAATATCGCGCGCCCGGTCAGGAACAGGATAGCCGCACCGATGAACACCAGCAACGCCAGCAATCCCCGTTGGGCTTTCTCCAATGCGCTGGTGCGCAACAAGGAGTCCTTTCCTCTCTCCGGCCGTTTTCGGCCTCCCATGCTTTCCCCCTGATGTCTCCGCTCGTGG
>JAGGZG010000405.1 GCA_021162125.1 Anaerolineae bacterium | reverse complement strand
TCTCGGCAGCTTTCTTCACTGCGGTCACCAATGAAGTAAGCTACCACTTGGAGCGCTATCAGTCAACATGTAACCACTACCCAAACGCCACATCTCATGACAGCTGTCCTCTACGAGAAAGTGCGACGCGCTCCTGAAGTGCGTCGCACTTTACAACATCCTGCCCTACTGTTGACCGATCTTTGGTAATCCGTAGACCGGTTTCCATCCGGGGCTCAACGGCTCCCTCAGGTAGGGCTCCATCTCCGCCTCGGTGCGCAGTGTCACTTCTTCCACCGGCGGCACGGTGCCAGGAGGGAATGCCTCCAGTATTTGGTCATGCAGGAGCGTCAGGTAGCGTAAGATGGCCGCCAGCGGTCGCTTAGCCTTGTATGCCGCGCTGTGAGTGGCCTTGCCCACCACTCCCTCCGGCGTCCCCGCAATCTCAATCGCAGCATGACCCTCGCCCTCAGACCAGCGGCTGGGCCGTCCATAGGGGTCTACCGACTTGTCGAAGTGGCCATCGGGCAGATAACTCTTACCCTCGGTATCCACAGCGTATTCCATCTTCACCATTTCGGGTAAAAGCAAGAGCATCAGTGAGGTCTCCGACTCATCGGCGTGGACGAAGTTGGTATCCCATTCACCGCCGCGATCCTTCGTGCGGAAGAACTCGCGCACGGCGCGGTGCCAGTCAACCACGCGGTAGACGCCCGGCAGTTGGTAACGCTTGCAGAACTCGTGGAGCGCCTCTTCCAACACCCACAGTTGCCCGTGGTTGTTGACGATGATCTGCTTGCGGAAGCCGTCGTTCCACAGGCCGAGCATGACGTCTATCAGGAACTCTTTGGAGATCTCGTCCCTGATGATCACCGTGCCTGGCATGCCGATGTGGTGGTAGGGATGGGACCCATACATCAGGGGTGGCAGGGCGAGATTGCAAGGCGCACCGCGCTTCGCCGTGTAACGTCGCACACCTTCGACTATGGCGCTGACGAAGAACGTGTCCGTGGCGCTGACAGTATGATCGCCGTGCAACTCGGTGGAGCCCACCGGGATGAAGACGACGTCGTTTTTCCGGCGATTCTCGACCAAATCGTGGCGCACCGTGGTCTGGATGTAGGAGCCTGGCTTGGTCCACTCAATGGGGGAGGGGATACCGTACTCGTCCAGGATAGCATCAATCTCCTCGTCGCTGGCTTCCCAGACCTCCTTCTTCAAGCGACCAACGGAATTATCCTCGAAAAAGAGGTCCGGTTGGTCGGTAGCGAGTAATCCTTTTGGTACTTTTCTATCAGACATTTTACATCTCCTTTAGGTGCCCGTCACTTTGGAAGTGACGGGCACCTGCGTCATCCCGCTTTTGAGGGACTCGGTTGCGGCCAGGGCCACCTGCAACGCCGCCCGGTCGTCCTGGCCGTCGGGCGATGGAAACTCGCCCGCCCTCACACACTGCACGAAGTGGCGAATTTCGGCCAGGTAAGCGTCCGCGAAGCGTTCGGGGAACCAGGGAAACACGTCGTGGGTGACGCCCGAAGGGGTCAACGCTGAGAGCGGGGTGCGCTGTAGGCCGCCGATGAGCAGTGCGCCCTCGGTGCCCAGTACTTCGGTGCGCACGTCGTAACCGTAGGCCGCGTTGCGGCTCAATTCCACGCCACCCAGCGCGCCGTCGGCGAAGACCATGCTGAGCAGGCCGTTGTCCACCCCGCCCGCCTCAGCCAGCCGCCGGTAGACCAGCGCCCCACCGACGGCGTGCACCTGGCAGACCTCCTGTCCCATCAGCCAGCGGGCCATGTCAAAATCGTGGACGCCCAGATCAATAAAAAGGTTGCCCCGCACTAAAGCTTCCTCGGCCTCAGCGGTGGGCAACTGGGGGTCGCGACTGATGGCCTTGAAAGTGATGGGCTGGCCGATGGCCCCGGCCTCGATGCGGCGCTTAGCCTCGACGAAGGCCGGGTCGAAACGGCGCATGAACCCGACCTGCAGTGGCACACCTGCTTTAGCCACGGCGCTCAAAGCCCCATCGGTGTCTTCCAGGCGCAGGGCAATGGGCTTCTCGCAGAAGATGGCCAGGCCCGCAGCAGCGGCGGCCTCGACGTGTTTGGCGTGCTCGTGGGTGGCACTGGCGATGACCACCGCCCGGAGTTCGCGGTCGGCGAGGAGGTCGTCGTAATGGGTATAAGCACGCGCGCCATAGAGCGTAGCTACTTCATGGGCGGCCTCGGAGCGACGACTGGCTACGGCTACCAGGCGCGCCTCCGGGAGAGCCGCCAGATGCCGGGCGTGGATACGCCCCATACGTCCCAGGCCCAGCACACCGATGGGAAGTGGTTCAGTCATGAGCAGATGTTTCCAGGTACATCTATGAGACGGACCGCAAGTAAGAACCGGTGGCCCGGACACAAGAAGTCCGGGCCACCGGAGTTACCAGACGTGAGGGTTACTTGTAGTCAGCCGCGTTCTCGGCGGTCACCAGGGTGGTGCCGGTGTCAATGCGAGTAGGAATCGTGTTTCCTTGGATGGCAGCGAGACCGTAAACGACGCCGAAGCGGCCCATGTTGTACGGGCTCTGGGCGATGGTTGCGGTCATCTCACCCGCCAGGATGGAGGCGGCAGCATCGGGGTTGGCGTCGAAGCCGACGACGATGACGTCCTCCAGCTTGCCGGCGGCCTTCAGGGCCTCGACAGCGCCCAGGGCCATGTTGTCATTGGCGCAGAAGACGGCCTTCACGTCCGGGTTGGCGGTGATGATGTCTTCCATCACTGCTTGCCCGCCCTCGCGGGTGTGCTCACCGTTTAGTTCGGCGACCACTTTCGCGCCGCAGGCGGCGAAGGCTTCCTCCGCACCGTGGACGCGGTCGGCGATGCTTTGGGCACTCATGTGGCCGGTTATGATAGCCACTTCGGAGCCACTGGGGATCTCGCCACAGATGAACTCGCCAGCCAGCTTGCCACCGGCCTTGTTATCGGTGCCAATGAAAGTCAGCTTGTCGGGCCAGGTGGTATCGCTGTCAATGATGAGCACCGGGATGCCAGCCGCCTTGGCCTTGTCGAAGGTCGGGTTAAGAGCCGAGGCATCGGTGGGGGCGACTACCAGGGCCTCAACACCTTTGGTGATCGCGTCCTCCACCTGGGAGATCTGGACGTCCACGTCGGCCTCAGAGGTCGGGGCGTTCAGGGTCAGGTCCACCAACCACCTCTTGGCCGTCTTTTCGGCCCCTTCCCAGACCGCCGCCCAGAAGGGGTTGTTGGCCGCGATGTCCTTGGTCTCCACCTGGATCTTGTGCTTGGTCTCCATGATCGTCTTCGCCTCTTCGGCGCTGGGGATGTACAGCTTGTCGCCGACCTCGATGAGGTCCATGTTCCAGATGAAGGCGTAGCTGGGGTCTTCGGCGTGCTTGGCGTTGGTGGCGATGGCGATGGCCGGATATGCGTACTTGTCGCCCAGGTACTTGTCGGCCAGTTTCCACATCCAGTCATCCTTCTGGACGGTGTAAGCCTGGCCGCCCTGCTGCTGCGGCGGGGCCGCGCTGGCCATGGGCACCAACGCTACGAGCAGGGCAATCGTTACGATCACGCTCAGCAGAATTCGCTTAGCCATGTCCTACCTCCCTTGGTAATAGGCTTGAGATAAATCACGCAGTTACGGCAAACCTCGGAGTAGCGATCATCTGGACTCGATATGCATCACCCCTTTCTACGAAAGTGCCACGCACAACTGATCGGACGAACTCAGTTCAGCGACGTTTTTCCAGGAGCCTTTGAAACTCATCAATGCTGATGTCTGCATCGCGCAGAATGGCTCGTAGAGTCCCAGTAGGAATCGTGCGTCCTTTGTGTACAGGCACGGTGACACGCTTTCCTCAACGGTGGCTCCAAAGGTATGACAACCGGGCAGGGCCGGGACGTAGGCGTGAAATGCGTCCTCATCTGGTTCTATGACAACTGTGAACTGGTGAACTGTCATCGGAGCACTCTCCGTCAAAGTGATTAGCGTCGTACCCTTGTTATGTTACCAGCCCTAGGCCAAAGCAAGTGCCGGCTGAACTGCACGAGCCGACATTGGCCGTGGAGCAGGAACACCATATAACATACCTTCAGCACTAATGTCCTCGTCAATGTCAGGCCAATGTACCCCCTCACCATCCCCGATAAGCTCGAAATTCGCACGAGCCGGAGTTCCCAACTTGTTGAGGGTGTGGTGTGGCAATCCCCAACAAGTTGGGGACTCCAACGCCGTGACCCTGCGAAATCCCAGAGAGCCATTGTCAGTAGTTGAGAAATCCGCCCCCCGCCCGGCGCTGAAGCGCCAGGCTCAGCAGCAGAAGCCTGCTGAAGCAGGCTGTGGTGGCCTCGGAGCCGCCGTCCACATTGGCGAAGGGTGCTGAAGCACCCTTCGCCTGCTCAGCCTGGACGTTCACGTCCAGGCGACGCGGCAGCAGCACCGACTTTTCTCAAGTACTGACTATAGAAAAAGAAGCGATAAGGACCGGGAATATTCTTGACCGTTGGCATCGTATCAACCGCTACTTTATCGTTCTTTTCACTATCAACCCGATCAGTAAGCCCCCCCGCAGTTTGGTTTTGTGAAAATGGGGCAAGACAAGTAGGCGTGCGCTTAAGTATTGTACAGTATATTCCCGTAAAGCGCAATCC